>NZ_JBJEEY010000157.1:0-27829 GCF_051873555.1 Floccifex sp.
ATCGGTCTTAACTGTTCAATAATTTCTAGATATTCTTGATTTGCCGCGGGTATTGGTTAATATTCTGATTCATTGTAAAAACCCTCCTTATAATATTCAATTGTTTTATAAGTTATCCCGCAGTTTAAACATGTTTGTATCTCCTTTTGTATATTCATCTTATCATATTTTGAAATCATGATTTTGGTTATTTTTTACATCATTTCATTCAATATTTACAATATATTAATTGTGAAAACAAAGTGACATAAAAAAATGACAGGAATTCTGTCATTCTTCTAGTTTGATTTCTTCAATGGAATATTGACTTCCATAGACTCTTTGAATATAAGAAGAAAAATCTAAGTGATACAACTCATTTTCTGATAAATACGCTTTTTCGCCAAATATGTCTTGTGTATCTACTTCATTTCCGTCATTAATCTCAGGAACCGACACAGTGTAGTATAAAGTAATCATTTCTTTTTCATATTCATACAATAACTGGTAAATCACTAGAACACGATCACTTGATTTAGCACTATTTGATTTTAAGAATACTTGATAGACTCTTTTATTTTCGATTAATTTTCCTTCTTCTTTTTGTTCATTAATTTCAAAAATTGAATCTGAATTGTCATTAATGTAACGATCACTTTCTTTTAAAATAGATTGAATATAATCTATTTCAATATCGCTTAAAGATGCAAATCGATTGTGTAATCCTTCGACCACAATGTCTTTTTCTACATTCACCGGCTTAAAATGATATTGAGATGCCAATGTTTCATCATATGAAGCAACTATATGAATTACATCTCCATTTGATAAATTTTCATTTGGTGTAATTGTATATGTGACAGTCTGCATAAAATTTTGTGTTCTTTGATTAATATCTATACTTTCATTTGTCGCATTGGCACTTGCCAATCCATTTTCTTTTGTATATTCAATATTTAGTCCTTCCATGACATCGACTTCTATGGTTCTTATAAAAAACATATACGTTATTAAAATCAAAATGACACATATAGCACCCAATGAAATAAAATAATACATTTTTGTTTTTAATTTTTCTTTATTCATATTCTTATTTTAATCAAAATATTCGGCTTTTTCCACTGCCTTATGTACAAAAGAAAGCATTGCTTCATCTTCTTGTCGTTCCAAAATTTCTTTTGCATCTTTTAAACATACTTCCATTATGACTTTATCTTTATTTAAATCCCCCAAAACAAAATTAGGTAAACCACTTTGTCGAATACCCAGAATATCACCTGGACCACGTAATTGAAGATCAAATTCTGTGACTTGGAATCCATCATTAAGTGTTTCTAGTTTTTTAAGACGATTAATGGCCTGTAAATCTTGGGAAGTACTCAATAAATAACAGTGTCCTTGTTCACTTGAACGAGCACATCTTCCTCTTAATTGATGTAAAGTACTCAATCCAAAACGATGCGCATCATAAATGACCATATATGTGGCATTGCTGACATCAATACCTACTTCTATAACCGTTGTACTCACTAAAATATCTAGTTCATGATTCACAAATTGTCGCATCACACTTTCTTTTTCTTCTTTTTTCATTTTTCCATGCAACAAACCAATTCGAACAGATTTTAAAGAAGATTTCATTCCATTATATATAGAAATCGCATTTCGCATACTTGGATCATTTTCTTCAATTGCCGGACAAACAACATAGACTTGTCTTCCCTTCTCAATTCCTTCTAAAATCTCAGGCAAAACAGGCGACATACTCTTTCCTTTAATATATTTTGTACAAACTGGTTTTCTGCCAGGTGGCATTTGTTTAATATTTGTGATATCCATATCTCCGAACAAAAAATGGGCATACGTTCTTGGAATTGGTGTTGCAGACATCATAAGAAAATCTACATTCTCTCCTTTTTCTAATAAAGCACGTCTTTGTTTAACACCAAAACGTTGTTGCTCATCTATAATAACCAGTCCCAAAGAAGAAAAAGTAACACTTTCCTGAAATAAAGCATGGGTCCCCACTACTAATGGAAGACTACCTTCTTTTAATCCCGTTAATATTTCTTTTTTTTGTTTTGCGTTCAAAGAAGAAACATAATAAGAAACAGGTAAATTCTGTTTCTTTAAATTTTCATAGTGCTGATGTGCCAATATTTCTGTTGGAGCCAAAAATACAGCTTGATAACCCGATAATACACATGCATATAAAGCCGCAATGGCAACCATCGTTTTTCCACAACCTACATCCCCTTGTACTAAGCGAAACATTATACGATTGGATTTCATGTCCGCTAAGATTTCTTGTATTCCTTTTTTCTGGTCTAATGTGAGTTCATAAGGAAGTGAGGCCATCCATTCCTTAATTTTCTGGTCACTAAATTTACGAGGAATTTTAAATTCTGTTTGAAGCTGCTGACTCGATACGCCTTGCATTACACATTGAAAACATAAAAATTCTTCATATTTCAAAGTACGTAATGCCTTTTCAATTTCTTGTTTCGATTGTGGACAATGAATCCACTGCATAGCTTGTTTCTTTGGCAACAAATGATAAGCTAGTCGATAGCGTTCTGGAACAACATCTTCTAAAACATCTACATAATTTAATGCTTTTTTGATTATGTCCCGCATCTCATTTTGTTTTAATCCCTCTGTTAAACTATAAACAGGATGCAAACCTATTTGTTCCTTTAATGGCTTTAAATTATAATTTGAAGCCATTACCTTATAATTCCCCTGATAAATGCCAAAAATTGTTATTTTTTTCCCAAAACGAAATTGTGAAGCCCATGGACGATTAAATAAAGTAATTTCTAATTCTTCATCCCAGCTAATGACTTTAAATTTTGTCATGGAACGATTTTTCCCCAAGTGAATAACTTGTGCCTGATTACAAATCAATCCTTCAAAACAAATATTGTCTTGTTCTTTCCATTGTAAAAAAGGTGTAGATTGAATCATTTCATATCGAATGGGATATGTCTTCAATAATTCTTCTACACTATAAATATTCATACGATTTAATAATTCAATGCGACGCTTTGTGCATTTCATTTCCTCAAGTTTCATCTGCATTACTCTTTCGTTTTATAAATAAAATATAATTCACATCAATTAATCCGTAACAAAATGCTAAAAACAAATGCATTAAGACATATAGAAATACTTCATTAAAAGATACTTGAAAAGCCACTGAAAAAAATGAATACATCACAGCACTGATCAATGGATTTCCATATAATAATTGCATATAAGCAAGAGAACATGTATTAAAGCCTCCTGATATGCTCATCATTCCTGATGTCATAGTTTCCATAAAAACAACAATCAAAAAACAAATGATAAATTTATTGATAATGGTACGATTATGTTTTTTTAAAACAGAAAAAATAAAAGAAAAAATCGATTTAAAAGTCAGACAATCTTTTACTAAAGCATAAAAATACAACAACTGAAAAGGAATTAAAGAAACCATAAACAACAAGCCAATAACTTGTCCAATCACAGAATCTATTTGAGATAAAGGCTCAAGAATCACTAATGCAATAAACATATACAACAATTCCAGTGATAACACCTTTAATAAAATAACTTTATCTATTTTTCCTTCTTGCCAGATTTTTGTACAAAGCCAATAAAAACCAATACTCGAAACCAATCCCATCAAAATTTCAAAAATGAAATTCAAAATTCCATCCGTGACAATTGCTCCAAACAAAAATACAGAACTATATATTAAACTTGACAACAATAAATAACACAAAGGCAAAAGAATTGATTTAATAGAAATCGATTTTAAACGATTCATTGTATCACCTCAGCATAATTGTAGCACAATTCACTCCATTTCTGATACAATAAACACCGGAGGAAATATATGAAAACAATTGATATAATCATTACTATGGAAGATGGAAATATAATTGAAGCCGAGTTATATCCAGCCATTGCCCCTAAAACCGTTGAAAACTTTGTAAAACTAATTAATGAAAAATTCTATGATGGCATCATTTTTCATCGTGTCATTCCTGGATTCATGATTCAGGGAGGCGATCCAAAAGGAAATGGAACAGGTGGTTCCAAAGAAACAATTAAAGGAGAATTCGATGCCAATGGATTCAAAAACACATTAAAACATACACGTGGCGTATTATCCATGGCACGCACAATGGATCCAAACTCAGCCAGTTCTCAATTCTTTATCATGCATCAAGACGCTCCTCACTTGGATGGACAATATGCTGCTTTTGGTAAAGTCACAAAAGGAATGGAAGTTGTGGACCAAATTGCCAATGTAAAAACTGATTTCAGAGACAAACCAAGAACACCACAAGTCATGAAATCCATTCGTCTAAAATAAAAATCAGGGAATCGAAAAAATCGATTCCCGCTTTTTTATTCAATTGAATTCACCAATTGAATACCATCGGATTCCAAATACTCAATGGAAATAGAATCCCCATTCTGTAGAAAAGCCAATTGCTCCTCAAATTTTGTTGTGAAATCCATACGATATTTTTTACCATCTTCATCTTCAAAATAATAAATCGTATTTCCTTCTACAGATACTTTATTCAAATTCGAAACCGTAATTGTTTTCTTTTCATACACCACTTCATCACTTGAAGAAACACCCTGCAAAGCAATCATCTGCTTCTTTAATACATTCAATCCCTGGTCTACACTTACTGTAGCGACTTTTTGATAATCTGTTGCATCAACCATCGCATACATCTTTAATACACTCTGAGAAGAATTACTTGTATCCGCACGCAAAGACATTAAATAAGTGGGCTGCCCATTCACATTGACAAGAACTGGGAATGTTGCTTTATATCCATAATTCTGTACTTCGTCTTCTGCCGATTTCATAGCACTGGTTTCATTAGCCCCTGGTGCATCAATTCGCAATGCTTCATGCGTTCTTAAATTCACCAAAATAAAACCTAAATTACTGGAATCCGAATTTGCACTGGTTACACCTGTATAAAGCCAGATATCTCCATCTTTTTCAATATAATTATATCCACTGCTGGATTTAATGACACCTTTTTGACCAATGATGGAATTAATAAACCCTTTTTGAAGAGACCCATAATCATCAATTTCTTCAATAACTAACGCCTCAGGAAAAATTCGATCTGCCCAAGTAGGCACTGATTTTAAATCATATTTTTTACTTTCTCCTGTAATCGGATCCATAAAAATAGCACCCGTTACATATTTTTTATTTCCAACTAATTTATAAGAATAAGTAGAACAAACATACCATGGATGTCCATCTTCATCGATTTCAAAAGAAGGAGAACCAAAAATTTCAAATGGATACTGAAAACGCAAATGACGCATCAAATTCTTATTGAATAAACTAGAAGGAACATATTTCATATTATCTAAGCCAATATCTTTTAAACGAACCAGCTTAGCAGTTCCATCGGTTGAATCCACAGTGATATAAGCTGGAATTCCTTCTGCTTTATTTGCCCACCACTTAAAGAAATCTGCATATTCCAAAGGTGTAACACGATAGACACTGTCTTTATAAGAAATTTGAGTATATTCATTGCTGACTTCAAACTGAGAAACCCAGTCTGACATTTGACCCATAACACGATCTCCCAAAGCTTGTGTTGTATCTCGATCAATAATAGCTGTTTTTGTGAAATCAACTTCTCCTATGGTGTTAAACTCTGTTTTTTCTACATCAATACGAGTTGCATATTCCCCAGAATGAAAAATACGCATTCCAATAAAGCCCAATACAGTCGGCGCCAAAATAATTAAAATGCCAAAAATCACGACTGGACGCTTTGGTGCATGAACACCTTCACTAGAAAACATAGTCACAATCACTAAAAAAATTAAAATAGCTGGTGTAAAAAATGACCAGAAAGCAGGTGAATGCCAATTCAATGGTGGCAACATAAAATAATACGCAATTCCTAAAACAATAAAATAAACAATCAATGCTTTTACTTTACTAATTCGAAGAATTGGTAAATCTGGTTTTCGAAATATCATAAACTCTATATCCTTTCTTCTATACTTTATATCAATACAAAGTCAAAAAATAGATTTCTTTTTATAAATATGTGTTATTTTTTTAGAATTTTCAAAGGCGTAGACCCTAAAGCTTCTACTGCTTGAGAATACGAAGAAATCGCAAAATTTGATTCAATGGCAACTTGAAGACAAAACATTACCAATCTTGTATCAAAAGCCTGAATATTTTCACTATAATAAATAGCCGGATACAAAGACAATTCCTCTTTTACTTGTTTTAAAATATCGGATGAAACTTCACTATAAATCACTAAAACATTTTCTTCAAAAACTGCTTTTAATCCCGATAATAAAGTCACATATGGTTTATCTGACATTTTCACATAAATTGTTTTTGCACAAGGAGTGACTTGTCCTAATTCTTGTTCAGGCAAACATAAAACAATCTGTTTACAATCATTGTCTTCTAGAAACAGCTGTATGGAAGAATTCATTCCAAATAATAAAGCCGAATATTCCATATCATTCCCTCACTAAATCCTTGGGATGCGTAATTTTACGGTTTTGTGGATCACCAGGAACCATTTTAATTTTTACATCTGAATACCATTCTACTAACTGAGCATCATCCGTTCCAATACGTCCATCTAAACGTGCCTTTTCCTGACAAGACTTTAATAAATCCGTTTTAAAACACTGTGGTGTTTGTGCATTATAAACCATAGAACGCGTTAACGTTTCCTTTACATATCCATCCACAACAATTTTAGACGTATCTACACTTTCAATCATCAACAAACAAGCATCTTCTGTTTGTAATGTTTCTTTTAAAGACTCCAGATTTTCTTTCTTTACATATGGACGCGCCCCATCGTGAATAAAAACATAAGGACTCGTTACTTTTTGAAGACCATTATATACACTTTCCTGTCGCGTACTTCCACCGATGGCTACTTCCACTTTCTTCAAATCCTTATATCGCTGCGCAATAAAATCCATTTCATGAGATGCACAAACAATAATAATCTGCAAACAATCTTCATCTTCCAGAAACAAAGACAAACAACGATCCAATATCATTTCCTCTTCATTCAAATGATAAAAAACTTTATTATAATTTAATTTTGTGCGACTACCCATACCAGCCGCCATGATACATACACTATAATTCATAACAAATCCATTATATCAGATTTATGATACATCGGGACAAAAAACATGAGATTCCAGAAACCATCGATCTTTTTCCCAGTATAAGTTTCGAATCTGATTTCCAAAAGCACACTGGTAACATTTTCCACATCCCCCAGCCAATGAAAACTTATCACATACTTGTAGAATTTTATCCACTTTATATAACTGATCCTTCCATTTCACAAACAAAGGAACCAATTGACCATCTTGTTGAATCATGGTAACTACATCAATATAATATTTAAACAACATAGAATCACCCAACTTCATTATAGAATACACGCAACTTTTACGCAACTTCAAAATAAAATTGCATAAATGTTTCATTGTGATACAATAAAAACATGAATATACAACAAATATTATTAGAATACAAACGACAAACACATGTCACTAATGATTTCATTGCCCAGCAAATAGGTGTCACAAAATCAACTGTTTCTCGCTGGTGCAATGGACAAATCAAAAAAATCAGTTCTGAAACACTGCAAAAACTTTCTTCTTTGATTGGAATTGATTTTGAACAAATGACAAAGATTGCTCAATTTTCTTTTGAAAAACCAATTTTAGGAATCGTAAAAGCCGGTTATGGTTTATTTGCACAAGAAAATATTGAAGGATATTTACCTGTCAGTGAAGCCGAATATGAACAAGGAGATTATTTTTTAAGAGTCGAAGGAAATTCAATGATTCAGGCAAAAATCCATGATCAGGATTTATTATTTGTGAAATCCGTACAAGATGTTCCTTCTAACACGATTGCCATCGTTTTAATTGAAAAAGAAGAAGTGACTGTTAAACGCATTATTAAAAAAGATAAGTATTTAATTTTAGAAGCCGCTAACAAAGATGTAGAACCTAAAATTTATACTTGGAAAGAAGTGGAAGAACTTCCTGTACAAATTATTGGAAAAGTAATCTATGCGCGAAGAGATTTTTAGTTGAGGCACAAAATTTGTTGGTTGTCTATATTGTGTTTCAACTTTTTTTAGGCTATACTACAGATACATAATCACATTTAGTTGAAACGTCAACTAAATGTGATGTCAGTAGAAAAAAAGGAGCAGTATTTATATGAAAGTTATTAAACGAAGTGGAGAAGAAGTCGTTTTTGATATCAAAAAAATCGAAAATGCGATTCGTAAAGCAAACCAGGCTACTTCTCATTCTCAAATGAGTGAAGCCCAAATCATCAACATCTCAAAAAAAGTCCTGGAAAAATGTGAATCTTTACAAAGAAGTCCAAGTGTAGAAGAAATTCAAGATATGGTTGAAACTGAAATTATGCGTGAAAAATATTTTGCGGTGGCTCACAACTATATCACATATCGATATGAAAGAGCTTTAGTTCGTAAAGCCAATTCAACAGATAAACAAATTTTAAGTTTACTGGAAAGAAACAATGAAGAAGTTAAACAAGAAAACTCCAATAAAAATCCTTTAGTCAATAGTGTACAACGTGACTATATGGCCGGTGAAGTTTCAAAAGATATCACACGACGTTTTTTGCTCCCTCAACATATTATCGATGCCCATGAAAATGGATTAATTCATTTTCATGATTCAGATTATTTTGCACAGCACATGCATAATTGCTGTCTAGTGAATTTAGAAGACATGCTTCAAAATGGAACAGTCATTTCTGAAACAATGATTGAAAAGCCACATAGTTTTTCAACTGCTTGCAACGTTGCCACACAAATTATTGCCCAGGTCGCAAGTTCACAATATGGTGGTCAAAGTGTTACATTGTCTCATTTAGCTCCATTTGTACAAGTCAGCCGTGAAAAAGCACGTCGAGAAGTAAAAGAAGAATTTGAATCTTTAAATATGCCATTTGATGAAGAAAAAATTAATGCCATGGCAGAAATGCGAGTACACCGTGAAATCGAAAAAGGCGTACAAATGATTCAATACCAGGTCATTACATTAATGACAACCAATGGACAAGCTCCATTTGTGACTGTTTTCATGTATTTAAATGAAGTCCCTGAAGGACAAACAAGAGATGACTTAGCTTTGATTATCGAAGAAATGTTAAAACAAAGAATCAAAGGTGTTAAAAATGAAGCCGGTGTCTGGATTACACCTGCTTTTCCTAAATTGATTTATGTATTAGAAGAAAATAATATTCATCCAGACAGCAAATATTGGTATCTTACAAAGTTAGCTGCAAAATGTACATCCAAGCGCATGGTTCCAGATTATATTTCTGAAAAGAAAATGCTGGAATTAAAAGTAGATCAAAACGGAAATGGACAATGTTATCCTTGTATGGGATGCCGTTCTTTCTTAACGCCTTATGTGGATCAAGACAAAAAGCCAAAATACTATGGTCGATTCAATCAAGGTGTTGTGACAATCAACTTAGTGGATGTAGCTTGTTCTTCAAAAGGAATCATGGAAGATTTCTGGAAAATCATGGATGAGCGCTTAGAAATTTGTTACGAAGCCTTAATGATTCGTCATAAACGCTTATTAGGAACACCAAGTGATGTAGCTCCTATTCTTTGGCAAAACGGTGCTTTGGCTCGTTTAAAAAAAGGAGAACCAATTGATAAATTATTATTCAACGGCTATTCAACAATTTCACTTGGATATGCTGGATTATGTGAATGCGTTCGTTATATGACAGGTGTACCTCATACAGAACCAGAAGGAACAAAATTTGGTTTAGAAGTCATGCAGCACTTAAATGATGCATGTGCAAAATGGAAAGCTCAGGAACATATTGACTTTAGTTTATATGGAACACCAATGGAATCCACAACCTATAAATTTGCAAAAAAACTACAAGATCGTTTTGGAATCATTCCAAATGTTACAGACAAAAACTATATCACAAATAGTTATCATGTCCATGTAACAGAAAAAATCAATGCCTTTGACAAATTGACATTTGAAGCACAATTCCAAAAACTATCTCCAGGTGGAGCCATCAGTTATGTTGAAGTTCCAAATATGGAAAATAATATTGATGCTGTTTTAGCCATTATGCAACATATTTATGACAACATCATGTATGCTGAATTAAACACAAAAAGCGATTATTGCCAAGTATGTGGATATACAGGAGAAATCCAAATTGTACAAGACGAAAACCACAAATTAGTCTGGGAATGCCCATGTTGCCATAACCGCGACCAGGAAAAAATGAATGTAGCGCGTCGTACTTGTGGTTATATTGGAACACAATTCTGGAACCAGGGACGTACACAGGAAATCAAAGAACGTGTTTTACATCTATAAAAAAGGAAGCTATATGCAAGTGTCATATAGCTTTTTTACAGGAGAATATATGGAAAAAATAAAAAATCAATTAAATCATCTCAGTCATATACTTGAATTCATTGTTGCCATCATTGTTTTACTCTCTATTTTAGTCAGCATATTCCATTTATATGAACCCTTTATGGAATTTGTGATGCACGGACAAGAAGGCGAATACTTTATCGAATTTCTAACAAGTGTATTTAATGTTGTGATTGGAATCGAATTTTTACGAATGCTATGTACAACCGACATCAATACCGTATTAGAAGTCATTATTTTTGTATTGGCTCGTCATCTCATTATTTATGAACTCTCAGCTTTAGATAGTTTATTAACGGTATTCGGAATTGTTATCATATTCTTAGTAAAAAAATACTACAATCAAAAACCCGATATTGAATCTTAAAAAGAATTCCTCTATAATGTTCGTGTTACAGAGTAGATATGTATGCGTATAGTGCCATATGAACAGGGAGTTGTCAATGGACGAAAGCAAATGCTGCGATATACATATCGATTCCCACTGTTGCAGGAAAAATTCAATCTCTTTTTCCAGGCAATAATGGAAAAGGAGGTTTTTTTATATGAATTCTGTACAAACTATTAAAGAAAGCAGTAAAGAACTAAAAAGCGTCTCTTCTCTAACCGGAACTGCTTTACTCATGGCCTTAAAAGCCGTTATCGCTCAATTTACCATTGCCGTATCCAATGTACTTGAAATTGGATTTTCATCTGTTGTTACCGGTGTATGTGGCCTCTATTATGGACCCGTATTAAGTGGAATTGCCGGCATCTTAGCCGATACCATTGAATACATCTTACGACCATCCGGACCATATTTTCCAGGCTTTGCCCTCAATGAATTTGTAGCTGGATTTTTATTTGGATGTTTTTTCTACAAACAAAAAGAAATCAGCTGGAAACGCATTTTATGTGCACAACTATCTGTAACATGCATCAATAATTTAATTCTAACTCCCCTTTGGCTAAGCATGTTATACGGAAATACATTCTATGCTTTATGGATTGGAAGAATTGGTATTCAAATTATTCGCTTTCCTATTGATTTCTGTTTATTATTTATAGTAATCAAAACCGTATCAAGAGTTCGTCCAAGACACTAGACGAACTCTTTTTTAATTGTTTCAATCATTTGCTGCTCAGCTCTTTCTAAATTCGTTCCTTGTATATAACCAAAAGGAACATGAGATGCTTGACAAGCATTTACACCTTGATAATAACTCGAATGACTCAAGAAATCGAAAAGAAAAAAAACAATATCCGCATTTTCAATCACATCAAAAGACACTCGTTTTCTTCCATCTATACAAAAAATATTATTATATTTTGACATAAGCTTTCTTTGAAGCGTTGAATGCCCTCCAACAATCACAATTGAATCAACAGAACCAATCCAATCTTTCGATAAATCTTGCATTTGATTTTCTTCTTGACTAACCTGAAAAACAAATTGACGTAAATGATTCAATTCATCTTTTTCTTCATTTGTTAAAGAATTTGATTCTACATTTTCTATATTTTGATTTTTCAAAGCATAATTTTCTTTTTTTAATTCTCTATTTTTCTGATTCAAAAATTGAATTTGTCTTTTTAATTCCTTAACTGAATCCACTTCTCTAACAACTACTTCTTCTTTATTTTCTATTACTTCTTGTTTATTCTCTACAATTTTTATTTCTTGAATTTGCCCATCATACCAATCTCTATAAGAATCCACTTCACGAATCCATCTATAATGCAAATTCAATGCAATGACAATTTCTGCCTGTTCCTTTAAACTTTTTTTCTTCCATTCATTTTTTTTATATCCAATATTTATATTAAATTCAATTTCCTCTCTATTATTTTGAATCTGCTGACACAAAGAAAACATCGAATTCAAATAACAATCTCTATTTTTTTCACTATCAATGGCAATATGAAAAATCTTTAAACTCTCCCATTCTTCATCTGATTCTTCAATATATTTTATAATGGCATCCATATTAACATACGATCCATTTTTAAAATAGAGAGAAGCCCTGTAATCTTGATTTTCTTCTCTTTCTATATCTAACATTTTTTCTAAAATAAAAGAAAAATAACAAGAATATAAAGAAATGGTAAGCGGTTCTAACAAACACATAAGAAGAAAAACATGAATCGCAATGCGATGATCGACTTTAGTAAAAGAATCAAACTTATCTCTTTTCCACACTTTTTCCATGAATCTAGATAAAGTTTTCAATCCTATTATTTTATAATTTTTTACACCTAATAATTCAGACAATTCTTTTTCACATTCTTTTATAAATTGTTTTCGAATCAAAGAATCTTGAAATACAACTTTTAAAAGAGCTTTTTGACGCATTGTATAGTAACAATCCATTGGCGTATAACCATGCGTCCATCCTATTTCTATTATTTCATCATTTATGCTTTCCAATACATCTTTTACTTTTACATTTTCATACAATTCTTTTTTATAAAATCCAAATCGATCAAAATAAAAACAAAACTGATCATGATATTTCATAATCAAATCTTCAGAAATTCGTTTTTCATCCACTAAACAAAAAACATTATAAATTATCAATAAATCCAGCATAGAATCTGGTTTTCCGATCACTTCATAATCCTCTTTAAGCTTTTCATTCAAACGCCAAAAAAGAATTCTACGCATTGTCTGATTTTCATCTTCAATGTCAAACCAGTCTCTATACATTTTATCTTGTTGTTTATTCAATTGAATTGAACACTTCAACTCATTTGTGATTTTTTCAAAAAAAGTATCAATTTTCATAGTCTCTCCATAATAAATTTTCGAACACGAGAAATAAAATAAAGCGATCCACAAATTAATAAAGAATCTCTATTTTTTTGAATAAAATCTTCATAATTTGAAATCAAAGACACATTATGATTTAAAAAACACTGTGCATTGGCTTTTCGAATATGCTCAAATTCACATACAAAAATCGAATTTGAAATCTTTTCTAATTCTGTTAACATAGCATCATATGGCTTATCTTTTAAAGCACTAAATAAAATTTTTAAATTGGGAATATTCTGACAAGAATAAACTACTTCTTTGATTCCTTCTACATTATGTGCTCCATCTAAAATAATAAAAGGATCCCTTGATACAATTTCAAATCGTCCTTTCCAATGAAAATGAGATAAACCATTTCGAATATCCATTTCATCAAAAGTTAAAACACGATTTTCTTTTAACCATTCCAATGCCTGAATTGCCAAAGAAAGATTTTGAATTTGATACAAAGCAAGCGTCGGTACTTGAATATCATGATAAGAAAGTACATTCAAATGAAGACAAGAATCCACAAATCCATTTCCTTCTTGTGCTAAACGAAAAATACTTTGTTTAAACTGACAAACACTTTTAAAAACATCTAAACACTCTTGTTTTCTTTCTCCAGTCATCAACATAGAATGATTCTTAACAATGCCTGCTTTCTTTAAAGCAATTTCTTCATAACTATTTCCTAAATAATCACAGTGATCTAAGCCAATATTGGTGATTATTGATAAAATCGAATCAATCACATTGGTCGCATCATCGATTCCACCCATACCAACTTCATAAATCGCAAAATCCACTTTCTTTTCTAAAAAATATAAAAACGAAACAAAGACATCGGCTTCAAAACTCGACAATCCATAGTCTTTCCATTCTTCAAAATATGCATCTATATACGTTTCATATTTTTCTTTTGAAATGCGTTTTCCATTGATTCGAATGGAATCAAAATCCGATTCCATACAAGGAGAAGAATACACTCCAATCCGATAACCAGCTTCCATAAGAATTTGTTCCATGGCATAGCTTGTTGACCCTTTTCCATTGGTTCCCGTTACATGAATACACTTTAGTCGTTTCTGAAAATTATGTTTGTCATCCATATATTGTCTAAACGCATTCAAAGAAATGGAATCCAATCCAAAGACATGACCTTTTTGCAGAAAATCCATTGCTTGTTTATAATCCATGGCAATAGTATATCACTTTCCATCAAAATAAGGTAAAATAGAAATATGAATTATGGAAATATAAAATACTATGACATCGCCAATGGACAAGGCGTACGAACAACTTTATTTGTATCAGGCTGTACTAATCACTGTCTTGATTGTTTTCAACCCGAAACATGGGACTTTAATTATGGTCAACCTTTCACAAAAGAAGTAGAACAACAAATTTTAGATTCATTAAAACCAGATTATATTCAGGGATTTACTGCTTTAGGAGGCGAACCCTTTGAATTTTCAAACCAAAGAGAATTGGTTTCTTTGTTCAAACACATAAAAGAAGTTTATCCAAACAAAACAATCTGGTGTTATACAGGATTTATTTTAGATCAAGATTTACTGGAAGGAGGAAAAAGACATTGTGAAGTGACAGATGAAATGTTGTCTTATATTGATGTCCTGG
Source organism: Floccifex sp. (assembly GCF_051873555.1). Lineage (GTDB taxonomy): Bacteria > Bacillota_I > Bacilli_A > Erysipelotrichales > Erysipelotrichaceae > Floccifex. The sequence continues at coordinate 14,909 of NZ_JBJEEY010000157.1, forward strand.
TTGATGGACCATTCCAAAAAGATTTATACAATATTTCACTAGCTTTTCGAGGTTCAGAAAATCAAAGAGTGATTGACTTAAAAGAATCTCTTAAGCAACAAGACATTGTTTTATATTTGAAATGAATAAAGATTTTAATAAAATGATGCAAGATTCAAAAGACATGCCTAAAATCCAGATCATTACAGATTCTAAAACCATTGAAAAATACGGAGGAAATCAAATGGCTTTAGCCCCTTGTATCGAATATGACCATATTATGAAACAAATTCCATTTGGAAAAGTAATCACAACAAAAGACATTCGAAACTATCTTGCGAAAAAATATAATGCCGATTTCTGCGATCCCATGACCGCTGGCATCTTTATTTCCATTGTGGCCTGGGCTAGTTTTCAAAGAAAAGAAGATAAAACACCATATTGGCGTACACTAAAAACAAATGGCGAACTAAATCCAAAATATCCTGGTGGTATTGAAAAACAGAAAATGGACCTGGAAAATGAAGGACATATTATTGTTCAAAAAGGAAAAACAAATATTCGTTATTTTGTCAAAGATTATCAAGACGTATTATTCATAAAATAAGCACCTTTGCGGTGCTTATTCTGTTTCTACTAATTTTTCAACTAATTCTTGTTTGACAACATCAAATTGATTGGTATTTCCAATATAGCTATACGAAACAAAGGCATTAAAAGTTGTTGGATCGACTTTATATCCTTTGCAAGACGAATGAACTTGTGTAACCTTAGTCATTTCCTTCATTTCCTGAATATTTTGATCATTCATACCCGATCCCACTAAAATTTCAATTTGATGACCATACTTTGCCTGTAAATCACGAATCAATTCCATTCCATCCATAGCCTTCGATTTTTGTCCACTTGTTAAAATGCGATCACATTTTAATTGAATCAAAGTTTCAATAGCTTCATATGGATTTCTTGTCACATCAAATGCACGATGAAAAACTGCTTCTTTTCCATATTGATGAATCAAATCAATCATTTGTTTTGTAGCCTGTATTTGAATGGTTCCATCTTCATTTAAAAAACCAAACGCAATTCCATCAGCTCCATTTTCTAAAAACAATTTCGCATCTTCCATCATAATTTGACAATCCCATGTATCGTAACAAAAACCAGCCCCACGAGGTCGAACCATGCAAATTACTTTTAAGTTTGTATCTTTTTTTACACGTATTAGAGTAGCTAAAGAAGGTGTCAATCCTCCAACACTTAAAGCGCTATTCAATTCCACTCTTTTGGCTCCGCCTTTATAAGCAGCCATACAATCTTGATACGATCCCGTACATATTTCAATCACAAACTCCACCTACTCTCAATATACTTAATGCATAAATTTTCGCATTTAATATTAAATCCTTGCGATCCATCCACTCATTTGGATTGTGTCCAATTCCTTTTTGACCTGGAAAACTTGGACCAAATGGAACAATATTTGGCATACATTTCGCATATGTTCCTCCTGTTGTTGTAACCGGTGTTCCATCCAATCCTGTTACTTTTTCATATGTTTCTTTTAAAGTCTGACACAAAAATCCTTTTTTATCAAATCGAACCGGATTATAGTTTTGTATGCAGCGAATAGATAAAGGAAATTGACATTTCTTTTGAATTCTTTGATAAATTTCTTCATTAGATATACAAGCCGGATAGCTTAAAGTAAATTCAAAACAAAGTTCATTATCTTTGATTTTACTTTTTTTATTTCTAAGCTGCATTTTACCAAATTCAGGATCCTCTATGTCCAATCCCAATTTATTGGCATATTCATTACTGGACAAAATATATTCATTCACAAATTCATTAAATTCATTTGTATATTGTCTATCACAATACACCTGATAGATGGCTCTTCCTCTTTCTGCATAGACAACTGGATATTTACAATCCGGTGTCCATCCCATAATTGGTGGTTTTCTAACTTCTAAATAATGATGAAGATCTTGAAAGCCTGTTTCTTCATTGGTTCCAAATAAAATATAAACTGGATGCTTTAATTGAATGTTACATTCCTTAATTGCATAAAGAGCATATAAATTGGCTAAGATAGGGCCTTTATTATCTAATATTCCACGAGCATAGATTCTTCCATTTTCGTCTTCGTAACAAGAAAAAGGATCGTGATTCCATCCATCACCGACTTCAACTACATCTAAATGTCCCATAATACCAATATAATCATCGCCTGTTCCATATTTCGCGATTCCAACAACATGGTCAACATTTTCTGTTTCAAATCCTAGATTTTTAGCCAAAGAAAGCGTTGCATTCAAACAATCATCGATATCTTTTCCAAAAGGATAGTCTTTGCTACCTTTTGTTTGAACGCTTTTCATTCTCGTAATAGATTTAATGCCTTCAATCATTTCATCCGCAATTTCATCAATTTTTTGCAGAACCCTTTCTTCCATACGATCCTACTTTCTAATCAATGGAGCCGTTCGACTAGCCATATATTGATCCATCCATTCCTTGCTTGCCTGTTCAAAATATTGTTTTCCATTTTCATCAAACTTAACAAGATAGACGGTTGGTTTTTCTTTTTCCGTAGCCACTGCAAAAGAGAACCCTTCAATATTGGTTGCACATCCCCATTCTCCTTTGTTGTTCATCGCAATTAATGACATATCCCCGGCTTTTCCACGACGTTCTTTTAGTTCTAAATCAAATTCCTTCACAGCTTTTTCACAAGCCAGTTGTGGATGCATTCCTTCTTTCATTAATCGAACAATTTCATAGGAAACACATCCCTTCATAACGTCTTCTCCTAAACCAGTTGCACTAGCGCCTCCTACTTTTGAATCCACATAGAAACCAGAACCCGATACTGGAGAATCTCCCACACGTCCAGGGTGTTTCATAAACAATCCACTTGTACTTGTCGCACTTGTCATGGATCCAAATGAATCCAGACAAACCATTCCCACTGTGTCATGACCAGAATACGGTTTTAATTCTGTATCTTTACTTGTTTCCACAACACGATTGTGATAATGAATTTGTGCTCTTTCTGTTAACATGTTTTTTCGTTGAAATCCATGTCGATGTGCAAATTTTTCAGCGCCTTGTCCCACTAAAAAATTATTGACAGGATACGTCGATAGTTTTCGGGCAATGGAAACTGGATTGGCAAAATCTTTAATAGCTCCAACACATCCTACATCCAATGTATCTCCATCCATAAAAGCAGCATCTAGTTCAACTTCCATTTCTTCATTTGGCAATCCACCATAGCCTACGCTTTTATAAAATTCAAAGTCTTCTACAGCTTTAATAGCTGTTTCAATGGCGTCTTTGGCATTTGACTGATTGGCAAGCATTTTATCAGCTTCACTGATTCCTTCTAATGCCATTCTCCATGTTGCGATAATTCCATACATATTTTTTACTCCTTTATAAATAAAGAAGAAGGCCATGCCTTCTTCTTTTAATGAAAGCAAACTTCTTCTTTCAGTTTACTTGTATCTTTCTTTTCAACCAGTGCCTTAGCAACTTTACACATATTATTTAAAGCCTCGTTCAATCCTGTTCCACCTTTTTTCGGTGTTTTTACTATACAGATTTTATCTTTAAATTGCCCAATAACTTCTTCATTTTCCTTTGACATAGCAGCTAAAGCAGGAATCGATGTTTTTTCATGAATGTTATAAGCAACATGAGCTGCCATATTCGCATAATCAGCATAATTGAAACAAGGCCCACACATCACAACATCTGGTTTTAATTTTTGAATCATAGCTGTTAATTTGCGAATGACTTCTTCTTTATTTTCATTGTAATATCCATTTCCACAATATAAACAAGCTACAACCTTTGCATCGATTTTCTTTAAAAATTGTCCCATCATTATAGCTGGACCAACAGGTTCCTTTTTTGCGCCTAGTGGAACCATTTTATCGTCTTTTGTTCCTTCACCTGATTGAATCTGATCATAAATCATTATTACTTTTAACATATAATATCCTCATCTTATAGATCATCAAATGATAATTCATCTAAATTAATATCGTCTTCTTCACTTTCCTGGCTCATTGCTTCTTGTTCGTCTTTCAAATATTGATTGTCCATAACTTTGATAAATGGCAAGTATACAAAGACACCTAAAATCAATAATACACCTTGGAAAATAGCTCCAACCCAGTTTGTTGCTAAGAATCCAGAAATAATAACTGGTGTTGTCCATGGGATGTTGATTCCATTACATGGTGGGAACAATCCTAATTTCATCGCAAAGTAAGATAAAATGATGTTCATTGTTGGTACAAGAATAAATGGAATAATAATTGTAGGGTTCAATACAATTGGTAATCCAAATACAATTGGTTCATTGATTCCAAAAATACCAGGAACCAAAGACAATTTTGCTAATTCTTTAATTCGTTTTGATTTACAGAATAATAACATCGCAATCAATAAAGAAAGAGTTGATCCACATCCACCAAATGTCGCAAATAAATCCTGGAATTGTTGTGAAATAATATGCGCTCCATTGGCAACTGTATAAGAAGCAGCTCCAACTTCACGATATAAGTTTAAGTTTTCAAGTGCTAATGTTTGTAGAATTGGATTGAATACAGCTCCTACAACCGATCCACCATTGACTCCAAAGAACCAGAATAAATGTAAGAAAATATAGGCAATAATCATAGCCCCTAATGTATCTCCCAATCCCAATAAAGGTGTTTGTAAGAATGTGAAGATAAATGTAAAGGCATCTGTTCCGCATGCAACAAAGATTGTGTTAATCAAGAAGAATGCTGTCATTACTATTCCAGCTGGAATTAAGGCAGCAAAGGATTGTACAACTGTTGGAGGAACACCAGCTGGCATTTTAATTGTCCATCCTTTTTTCTCAACCCATGCATAAATATGAACAGAAACCAGGGCACAAATGATTCCCACAAAGATTCCTTTGGCTCCTAGCCATCCTGTACTAATACCAGAAACGGTAGCTGTTGTTCCTTCTGCAAATTCAACGGCAGCTCCTGTTGAATCAAATAAAGCTTTAACGCCTCCTGTAAAACGATATGGCATTAAAATAAACCAGGACATGATACTTACAGCAGCTCCAAAGATTCCGCTTGTATTTAATTGCTTGGCAAAGGAGTATCCAATTCCCATTGTCGCAAAAATAGCCATAATTGCAAATGTCGCATCGGATTGTTTTTCCAATAAAGCGGCTAATGAAGTCGCACCAATTTGTACATTGGAAATAAAGTTTGTCCATGCTGGAATTGGAAAGTTTGCCAGCAATAAGAAAATAGATCCAACGATTAATAAAGGCGTTGAAACAAGGAAACCATCACGAATGGCTGTTAAATATTTATTGCGTCCAATTGCTTCAGCCATAGGCGTCATGGTTTTTTCTAATTTTTCCATTAAATTCATAATTAACTTCTCCTAATACTTCTTATTATTTTTTTGTCTGTTTCATCAACTTAATAGCTGATTTCAATACTTTTTCTCCTGCCATCATTCCATAATCTCCTGAATCAATGACAGCAATAGGAATTCCTGTAGAACCAAATTGTTCCACAGTTCCTTGATACATATATTTGACTTGTGGTCCTAATAAAATGCAGTCAGGGCGATCATGTTCAATGATTTCGGCTAATTTGTTGTGTGGATGTGCTTTTACTTCAATTGGTAAGTTATGTGCATTGGCGCAATCTTGCATCTTACTTGCCAACATACTTGTTGACATTCCAGCACTACAAAACAAATAAATCTTTTTCATATATGTTCCTCCTTTAATTTCATTATAAAAGTTTATTTTTTTTTAATTTGTCTTTGCCTTTCCTAGCCCTAGGAAAGAAATTATTTCATTGAATCCATTTTTTTATAACAATCAATCAATTCTTCTGCCATTAACTTAATTGTTTCTGCACTCATTAATTGATCTTCTGAATGAACCAATAATAAAGTTGTTTGAACTGGATTTCCAGAAGCTTCTTGTTGAATTAAAGACGCATGAGACGTATGTCCCTGTACATAATTTTGATCGCCTTCTTTGATTTTTTCTTTTGCTAATTCAAAGTTGCCATTTTTTGCTTCACGAATGGCTTCGACGTAACAACTCTTTGCCAATCCAACATTTGAAATCAATTGAAAACACGCTAATTCTAAATTTTCCATTTTTATTCTCCTTTTATTAAAATCACTTTTGTATGTGCAATACGATCATGTATCATTCGATGACTATTTGAAAACATACAAATCGCTGCGCTTATAATACTGATACTTAAACCTATTATCATCAAAATCCCTGTAAAATTTAAATTCATAACCAATGACAATAAATCATGCCACAAACTCGAAACATTATAAAAAGTTCCTTCTAATATCATGATGCCCAGTATTTGCCGAATCATTAAAGTTTTTAAATCAATTTCTTCATTATTTGTTTTTACTATTTTAAAATTCATCATTTTCTTTCCAAGTGTTTGTCCTTTATATACCTTATATGGAATCCATACATAATAAAAAACAGAAAAACAAATCGCAAGGCATCCTGCTAATACTGCACTTTCTTTAGAAATTTCACTTTGAATCATCCACAAATTTAAATGACCCATTTCCTCTAAATTATGTGTTTGCGACATCCAGATCAAACACATAGGAAACATCATAAACAAAGCTCCAACAAACCAGTCAATTAAATAGGCTGTAAATCTTTTGGATGTACTGACATCGCTTTTTGAATCATTTAGGCATAGTTTCAATTTAAAAAATAAGTTCATATTTTATCCTTTCATGATTTGATTGATGAATTCTTCGTGTGTTTTCACATTTAATAAATGAGTCAATTTAGAAGAATTTGAAACAATCGTAGTCAACCAGTCAAAGAAAATACGCAACAAATCACGATCTACATCTTCAATTGCTAATAAAATAACAAGTCTGACACTGTAATCATGCCATTGCATTGCATCTTTGAGAAGTACAATGGATATACAAGATTCAATTGCCGAGTGATTCAATGCATGTGGAAGCGCAAATCCATTGTAGAAAGAAGTAGAAGATATTTTTTCTCTTTGAAGAACACTATCTACAAATAATTCATCGACATATTCATTTTTAACGAGTTCATCGCAAATAAATCGAATTAAATTTTCAGGTGTTGAAGCTTCGACATTGGTAAAAAACAACTCTGGTTTAATGACATCTTTGATCATCGTTTCAAATTGTTTCTTATTTTTCTTTTTATCGAGTAAATTTAATGCCTGAAAAATGTGACTTTCATCTTCGGTATCTACAAACAACGAAATTTGAATGGTTGGTATGTCTAATGCATGTTTTAAAGGTGAAGTCGTTAATATTAAATCTGGTTTTAAATCCAATACATCTTCTTCATTAAAAAAATTCGTTTGATCCACGATTTCCATTCTTTCTGAAAATCGTGTTTCAATTTTTTGAATGCATAAATTTGAAAGTGGTAAATCTCTAGGAAAAATCATGAGTACTTGATACTTATCTGAAAAATTATTTTTTTCATAAGAACTTCCTAGATGCAAAGCCATAAAACCAATTTCATTTTCTTTTACTTCAAGTCCTGTAATTTCTGTAAATGAACGACAAGCATAGATGCTCATATCAAATACAAGTGGATATTTTCTTTTGATTTCTTCTAAATATACATTCTGAATAGTAGAACCATATAAAATACGATGAACTAAAGAACGAATATGCAATCCCAAGCCATATTTCAAATCACTGTCTCTTCTTAAATCTACGTCATAGGCATCATAAATACTTTGTAAAATGGTATGAACAATATCACTGATTAAATATGTTTTTCCTAGAATATCAATTTGATTGGAAGTAAATTCTTCACTTTTCTTTCCCATCAACAATAAAGACAACAATTGTATTTCACTGATTTGGACTTTAATAAAGATACGATTGGCACATTTCTGATAAAATTCATTTGCGATTTTAAATTCCAGTGAATCCATTAAATTTACGTTATCTTTGGCAATCTGGCTCACATAATTTTGATGAATCATACGTTCAATCGAAACGCCAATATGCATCAATACCATTGGCATAGCCGTTTCTCGAATGTGATAGTCATACTTAACAAGCGTTTCATCTAAAATACTTTTTAATACTTTTAAATCAAAATCTTTAAATAAACCTGCAATATTATCCAAATTCAAGAAATTCCCTTTTGTTTCCTCTGCCAGCAAATCCTTATACAATTCTCTTTTACTGTTTTCAGGACCTTTTAATGAAATAAAATTTTTAGAACGAATAATTTGTAAATCCTTATATTCACTAATAATTCTCTTCACTTTTTTTAAATCATTATCAATTGTATACCCACTAATAAATACTTCATTCTGCAGATTCAATAAATTAATTTCCTTTTTATTCGTCAACAACTCTCGAATAATATAATTACATCTTTCTTTTGGCGTCTGTGGAATACAAGATCTCAGTTCCAGTGAAAGAATGGAAACCGTATCTGGATTGATTCGATATCCGCTTTTTATACTCGATTCAATGACATTTTTATTATAAAATCGATTAATCGCATCAATATCCGAACGAATCGTACGATCCGATACTTCCATCAAATGAGAAATTTCTTTTCCTGTTTTCCAATCTTGCGATTCATTTAACAGTTTTATGATTCTTTCTTGTCTTTCATTCAACAAAATGTCTCCCTCCTTTTCAATTTGATTATATAGAACAAAAAAAATAATTTATGTTTTTCATTTCCTAGTATTAGGAAATCACATCTTATTTCTTTTTTTCTTTCATTTATATAATGACATAGGTGATATATATATGAAACAAATACTAAAAAAGCTAACAAAAAACAAACAAATTCGACTTCTTATTTCAATTATAATGATACTCTCTAGTTCTTTTTTACAAGTTGTTGTGATCAAAGTCTTTATGAACCCGTGTAACTTATTGACAAGTGGATTTACAGGTGTAGCAATTTTAATCAACAAAATTACGCAATTATTTGGCATTGAATTCTCCACATCTTTAGGAATTTTATTATTGAATATTCCAGCTGCTTTATTATGTTTTAAAGGCGTATCCAAACGATTTGTTTTCTTAAGCTGTTTACAATTTACAACTACTTCTCTTTTATTGAAAATTCTTGAATTCGATCCATTTTTTGACGATCGCATGTTAAATGTATTGTTTGGTGGATTCTTATATGGAATGTGCTCTGTATTGGCTTTAAAAGCCGATGGATCCACAGGTGGAACCGATTTTATTGCGCTTTATGTATCCAATAAAATCAATCGCAGTATATGGGATTTTGTGTTTGTTTTTAACTGCACGATGCTCCTTATTTTTGGATGGCTCTTTGGATGGATTCACGCAGGATATTCTATTATATTCCAGTTGATTTCAACCCAGACCATTTCTCGTTTCTATCATCGCTATGCCCAGGTTTCCATTGAAATCACAACACGATATCCAGAAACCATTGGATTGGCATTTACACGCAGTTTCAAACACGGTATGAGCATTGTTAAAGCTTATGGTGCATTTAGTAAACAAGAATATTATTTATGTAAAACTGTAGTGAGTTCTTATGAAGAAAGTGATGTCATTCATATTATTCAAAGTGTCGATCCAGATGCGATTATTCATTCATATAAAATCAATCACTTCTATGGTAATTTTTATTTAAAACCAATTGAATAAAGCCAGCAAATAAGCTGGCTTTATATTTTTTCAATACAATGATGAATCGATTCATCCCAATACTTTCTATAAACAAAATCACTTTGATCAAAATTAAGCTGATACATTCGAAACCAAACCAGAATATCTTTGGGTTGCCACTTTTCTTCATATGAATAACAATACTTCATCCCAATTTTTTTCATGACATTTCCACTTCTTGGATTGTTTCTATCATGTGTTGCCGTAATAAAAGGCAATCCATCTTTTCTTATTTGTTCTATAACAGCCATTGCCGCTTCTGTAACAATGCCTTTATGCCAAAATTCTTTTCGTAATCCATATCCAAAATCATGAGATTCATTTAGATGTACTTGAACATAACCAATAGGAATATTATTTTCTTTCAAACAAATCGCAAATACATATCCATTTGATTTAGAAAATCTTTCTTCAAAAAAAGAATAAGTTTCTTCTAAATTTTTTACAGGAAACCAAGGTAAAAATGTATTCACTTCTTCATCTTTTAAAATCAAATAAAGTGCTTGTATATCTTGTTGTGTAAACTTTCGTAAAATAAGGCGTTGTGTGAATAAAACAGGTGTATTCATTTAATTGTGGCTATTTCACAAATCCAAATAGATGATCATGGTGTTTTTCCATTTCATCGAGGATAATGTGTTCTTCTTTTGGAATGGAACCAATTAAATTTCGATTTCCATCACATGGAATTGGCTTTAAAATCACTTCCAATTCCCCTCTATAACGAGCTAAATTATCATTTACACAAACAACATCTCCGCGTTCAAAATATGTTTTATTGGGATTACGATATGGAATAGACTTATTTTTGTAGTCTAGTCTAGGCCAGGAAGAACGAATGAAAAATTCACAATGATCAGGTCTTCCTGTGTGATTAAAATTATAAAGAAGATCAATTTCTTCTTGTGTTACATCTTCACATAAATCAATCGATACCGTTGTTTTGGTTAAATCAATCTTTGATACTTCTTCTAGTTCTTCTTGAGAAGCATAGGCATTTCCAAATAAAATATCATCAATTCTTTCTGTTGCGATTAAATGACGCGCCTGAACACTAACAGGTAAATTTCGATGTTGTTCCAATGTACACAAGCCATCAAATACAGGCCAAGGTCCATATGTATTTTCGGATTGACTATTAATAAAAGCAGCCGTTGTTAATCCTAATGCATTCCATGTTTCATTGTATTCATTAAAAATATCCATACACAATCCTGTATACGTTTCTGGATAGAAATTATGGCAAACACAAATATTATCAGGATCTCCTCCATGTTTGATCAAATCTCTAACATTGGCATCGCTGCTTCCATTGAATTCAATTTTAATTCCATATGGATTACGAGTTAAAAGAGTATCTAAGCGATCGTCAAAATGTCCATCCAATCGAATAATATCCACTCCCATTTCATGGAATATTGAAATATCTTCTGGAGTGGCTTCTAAATGATCAAACACAAATGGTGCAGTATCAGCTGCTACAATAAACCCTAATTCATGTGCTTTTGAAATGAATTGTTTAAATTCCTTTACAATTTCATCTTTTGGCTTAGTAACAGACAACAAACAAGTAAAAATACGTGAATACCCATACTTGGCAGCTAATTCCATATACGCTGCATCTTTTTCAAAAGTAGAGTGTTCAGGATAAACTGAAATTCCTAGTCTATGCATAGTAATACCTCTTTTCTATATATTCATTATAGATAGAGGAATTTTATATAAATTGAGACAATTTCCTAGTCCTAGGAAACATTATTCAACCGAAACATATTTTGATTTTTACTTCTTGGTTTTTCTGGATTTGTCATTTTTAGTTTTCCAGTTTCAATTAAAGGCTGAATATATTCTCTTGAAACAAAAGCAATTGTTTTAATTCCTAAAAAATCGGTAATTTCTTGTCTAGTTTTTGGTACTTTACAAAATGATATTAAATCCATATCACTCCGGGTATTTTGATCATTACACAAAGTAACCACAAATTCATTTCTTTTATTTTCAAAAACAGGTTCTGGTAAACCATATTCTTTCATTTCCCTATAAATAGCAGAAATACCAGAATATCTGTTTTCGGTTTTTAGTAAAAATTCAGACATAGTTGCTAATGCTGGATTTCTCAAATTCGATCTAGCCTTTCCTAAATCTTTTACAGTCATTCTTCCATATAAACTTCCCGGACTATGTATTTCTAATCGATTTGAAAAGAAACAAATTTGGATTGGCGTTCCTTCTGTATAGATGCTATAGTCACGATGAATCAATACATTCAAAATAATTTCTCGAATCGCATTAACAGGATATTCCATTCAATCTTCTCTTTTACCGTTTTCTGGATGAATAATTGTTTTTATTTTCATATTTCGCTTACAAAACGCAATGGCATCCTCTAACATTTCAGACAAAGTCCCTTCGATTCGTTTATTATCAAGAAAACGTATTCCATCCAAAGTAATATTTCTCCTGGAACAACAATGGCTGCAATTGATAATTGTGGCAACAATCCTTGTGGATATATGCCAAAATTCAAAACAGAAGAAAGAGTTGAAATTTTATCACGAGTAATCGACAACAATTCAAACATTTGTTCTTCGAAAAGTTTTGAAAATCCTGGTCGATTCATTTTCATTTGTAATACGAAATTATTTATATCTGTTTCTCTTAATAAAGATGAATTTGCTCTTTCAATTTTTCTTTCATCATCATGAACATGTGATTTATAAGATTCAAAATGATATATTTCATAATCTGTCATTGGTAAATCTGCATCACCTACTCAAACATAGAATCCTTTAATTTTTCCATGTCCTGCATAATAACAAGGGCGCAAAACCAAATCAACAGAAGGAATTTTAGCAGAACATATATTTACGCCTTGACAGATTGTACTTGTAAATACTGCACGAACTTTAGGATTCATTTGATCACATTGTTCTGTTACTTTTTTGAAGATCTTGTAAATCATATACACCGACTGGTTTGAATCCTTGTGTTTCATCAAGACCAAAGACAATGATTCCACCTTCGTCCTGATTTGAAAAACTAGATAATGTGTCATATAAATGCTTTAGAGTCCCATCATGTGCTTTTTTTACTTCACTTATTTTTCACTTTACTTTAGTTATTTAAAAAAAGCACATATAGTGCTTTCAGAGTGTTGACAAACCCCCATATCTTTTAATAAAGGTATGGGGGTTTCAA
>NZ_JBJEEY010000158.1:0-5089 GCF_051873555.1 Floccifex sp.
ATTAATTGGTCATCTTCAACAAGAAGATGAAATAAAAGAAAGATTGAAATAAAATAAAGAAACCTTATAATAAAGAACATGAAATATATTTTGATTTGTTCATTGGTATTTGTAGCTGGTTTAGTGGATGCCATTGCAGGAGGCGGTGGACTGATTTCTTTACCAGCTTATTTAATGGGAGGCATACCGGTTCATCAAGCTATTGCGACCAATAAATTATCGAGTTCTATGGGAACAACCATTACAACAATTCGCTATGGAAAAGCAGGTTTTATTCGATGGGATATTGCTTTGGTTTGTGTTATTTTTGCGATGATTGGTTCTTCACTAGGGGCAAATTTGGCTTTACATATTCGTGATTTTTATTTTAAAAGAATCATGGTTGTTCTTTTGCCTTTGGTTACCATTTATATTTTGTATCCTAAGACTTTTAAAGAAAAAGAAGAACTATCTAATAAAAAAACTTTATGTATGAGTTGTGTCATAGCTTTTATTATTGGAATATATGATGGTTTTTATGGACCTGGAACAGGTACGTTTCTTTTAATTTGTTTAACAAGTTTTGCGCATTTAAATTTAAAACAAGCCAATGGAATCACAAAGGTTATTAATTTAACAACGAATTATGCGGCTTTAGTGGTTTATATCTTAAATGGAAAAGTGTTATTTGTATTGGGATTGATTGCGGGTTTATTTAATATGTTAGGAAACTATATTGGTTCTTCTTATTTTAAAAAACAGCAATTGTCTGTAAAACCTATTATGGTCATTGTCTTAGTGATTTTCTTTATAAAGACAATAAAAGAAATCATCGGCATTTAGCCGATGATAGAATAGAATTGATCATAGGATTCGTCTAGTAATTCAAAGACATCGTCTTTAAATTTAAAACATATATAGTCATATAATCGAGAATCGATTTGTTCCTGAACAATGAATTTCTCGATTATTTTTTTGTCTTTTAAAAATTGAGATTTAGGAACTTCTCCGTCTCTGTATTTTAGAGGTTCATTGTCTTGTTCAATTAATTGTTGAAATAATTTCTTATCTTTTTTAGACATAGATGTCATATAGTTCCATAGATTTGCGATTTTTTCTTGTTTGATTGCTTCTGGATTCTTCTTTATAAAAAACATATTATCACCTTTTTTATTGTATCATAAATTCATTTTTTTCAAGAGTTTTTAATTTGTGAAATTAATTCACAAGTGCTTGTTTTATAAACCGGGGGGGGGTAATTAATAACAAAGCAAAAACACGAATTTAACGTTACAATAATAATTGTAAGATTGTCTTAATTTTTAAGACCAATCTGAAAGAAAGGAGGAAATTATGAAGAAAATATTAAAATGGTTAATTCCATGCCTGGTAGCTTGTTTTATGGTTGCAGGACTTGTACAAACAGCTTCGTTTACATTTGCGGAGGGTCAAACTGTTCTAGAAGGATCAGATTCAGGCGACAATTCAGAAGTTCTAGAACAAATTCCAAATGCAGGTGATGAAGGAACTCAAAAACTAGAAAGTAGTATGTTTTTTTCAAGAGAAAAAGTAAGTACATATGCAGATTTAACACCAGATACAAGTTATATTGTGTTAAGTATTTCTTTAAATTTTGAAAGTGGTATATCAAAAGAGGATATTCAAACAATTCTTAGTCAGTTAGAATTCACTGTGACAGATGGACAAAATACTCATACTGGAAAAATTTCAGATATGATTAAGCAGTCTGAAACAGAATATAAATATTCATGGAGATTGACAGGGTTAACTGGAGGAACATACACAGTAAAGCAAGATGGATTACCGGAATCTTTAGCATCTACTATTGATTTTAGTACTTCTTTAACATCAGAAACAGTTGAAATTGAACCTATGAAATTAAAATGGCAAGGGGATATAAATACAAGCGGAAGCCAAAGAGATTATTTAGTACAGGGAAATTCTCAATCTAATAAAATATTGATTTTTTCTGGTACTACGGGGACTTATGGAGTAATTTCGTATAAGGAATTATCGGAATCTGAAAGACTGGCAATATTCAATGGTGTCAAAGATATGACGGGTTCAAAAGGGCAATTTAATGGTTGGACATCAATGGATAATTTGCAATTTTATAGTTTAGAAAAGTACGCTAATAATCCCAAAGAACAAGGTGGACATTATGGACCTTACGTTAAACTGAGTCTAGGATCAGATAGATATCTTGAGTATTATCCGGACACATATTCCAATCAAAATAATGTTTACAATATTTATGCTCCATCAAAATCATGGAATGCTGGATGTGATGCCAGCTATGAATATATTGGCGGTTCTTTTGGAGATATTGAAGTTACAAATACTTACAAGCCAAAATTTAAAACCATAACAGTGACTAAAGAATGGTTATGTGATGAATCAGATAAAACAGATGTAAGTGTGGCATTATATGATTCAGAGGGGAATTTGATTACAGATAAAGAAGGAAAAAGCATTCAAACTATATCTCTAAATGGTAATGGAAATTATTATTGGACAATCCCTAAAAATACAAATGTAGGGTATGTAAGAGAATTATCTGGTGAAAATCCAATCGATGAAAATGATGATTGGAAAATCACATTAAATGAAAAAACATTCAAAGTTGAGTATGTTCCAGGAAATGTTGACCCTATTACAGGAAATCAGACATTTACAGTAAAAAATACAAAATTATGTAAACTGACTGTAGTGAAAAAAGTAAAAGGTTCGGCAGCAGTATTAACAGATGAATTTAATATTAATGTAAAATACGGAAAAGAAGCTGATAAAGCAACATTAAATGGTAAACCTGCAGAAGAAGGCAAAGAATCAACAAATACAAAAGTGTATGAAGATATTCCATACCAAACAGAATATGCAGTTGAAGAAGATTCTTCCGATGAAAATTTAAAAGGGTACAGTCCTACTTATCAATTGAATGGTAATAATGTTGTTGATCAAGAAAACAAACCTGCATCAAAAATAAGTGGAAAAATAACTAGTGATACTACTGTAACTGTCATCAATACAAAAGAAGCTATTCCATTAACTGGAATTATTGACAACACACCAAAAGGTCTTGGAATGATTGGTACTATCGTAGCTGAAGTAGCAGCTATCGCATTCGTTCTTAAAAAGAAAAGACAATTAAAAATGTAGAGTAAGTATCAATTATTGGCGTAATAGACTTACTCTACATATCAATCGAAATCATTAAGCAATTAGCAGTTGTTTAATAATTTCAAATCAATTTTATCAATATTGTTTATCAATTTAAACAATCTATTGAAAGGTATTTAACTAAATGAATCAAAGTAATGCTTTGAAACAGGAAATAAAGGACTTCACTATAAAGTTAGGTCTGCTTGCAATTGTATTCACTGTATTGTTTGGATTCTGCTTTGGATTCATGGCAAATCCAGACGACTCGATGTCCCCTGCCTATGAGGAGGGAGATCTGGTCTTTTACTATAGGATAGACAGATCGTATGTATCAAACGATACAGTGGTACTGAAATACAATGACCGAGCGGTCGTAAGAAGAGTCGTTGCTGTTGAAGGTGATACAGTGGATATCAATGAAGATGGACAGCTGATGGTAAACGGCTTCGTTCAACAGGAAAGCCATGTGTTTACCAAGACGTACCCATATAAAGAGGGAATCAGTTTTCCAGTTACACTGGAAAAGGATGAAGTATTCCTGCTGGCAGACAATAGAGAAAACGCACAGGACAGTCGAATATATGGACCTGTGAAGAAGTCCGAGATAAAGGGATCAGTCATGCTTGTATGCAGACGAAGAAACCTTTAGAGAAAAAAGAAAGGAAAGAATTAATTATGTTTAAGAAAAATATCAAACCGGTACTACTGGCTGGTGCTTTAGCTTTAGCAACTGCAATTAGTCCGGTAATGGCGGCAGATATAAGCAATAGCTATGACCCTAATGCCGCGAATAATAAATATGATACTGTTCAAAAAGATGGGGAAGAAATAAAAACAAATATTTCTGGTGATACAGTAAACATCAAGAAAACATTATCTTTCGATAATAATTTAAAAAATTTAAATGAACAATTAAGTTTCAATTTTACTGTTAATCATAACACTAGTTCGGGTGCAAATGATACAGAAAAGGGAACAGGAACAGCACCTGTTGTTAAAGTAAATAATGTTGAAACAAATACTGGAACAATCACTTTTACTGATTTAGCCACATCTCCATCTGCATTGGCATTTAAATTTGAACCAACTACTGGTACTACTCCAGGTAACTACTACTATACATTAACAGAAACCCCAGGTACTCAGAATGGAACAGCTCAAACTGGTGTTACATATTCTGAAACAACATATACAATTATTGTTCAAGTACAAAATAGTAATACAGAGGCTCCTGGATCAGTTAAAGTAGATCATTTAGTCATAATAAATAATATTACAAACAGAAAAGGAAACGCTGAATTCACAAACATTTATAATGAAAATGCTATTTTGGAAGTTGAAAAACAAGTAAAAGGAACAGGTGCACATGCAGATTCTTTTGATTTTGTTATTGATTTGACATTACCTGAAAATTTTGCAAAAACTTTAAAAACTGATACATATACTTGCACAATTGGTAAATCAGTTTCCACTGGATCACAAAAAAATCCAAATGACCAAGTAAAATTTAATTATGTTCAGGTTACGTTTACTAAACATGAAGATTCAACATCAGGAGATGCAGTAAGGGTAACATATGACGCTCAGTTAACAGGACAATTGGCTGATGATGGTATAGTTACGATTGAAGGATTACCAGTAGGTACAACGTATAAAGTATCTGAAAAAGATACAGATTACACTGAAACAGCGACTTCAAATACTAAAGCTGGCGATAATGTTGCTAGAGATGAAACTATAACTGTTGATGATAAATCGGTAAAATATTGGTATGTAGATGGAATAATTATCGATTCTGTAGATAAAACTAATATTAATCATGTAACATTTACAAACACCAAGGATTCAACTCCATTAACTGGTGTCATCATCAACAACATGCCATATATCGCATTGTTAGGAGCATCTGGAGCAGGATTAGTAGTAT
>NZ_JBJEEY010000159.1:0-27141 GCF_051873555.1 Floccifex sp.
TACGTACGGTGCAATGAGAGGGGCGAAGATTAATTTCTTCCCTCTACTCTATTGTATAATGGAATGGGTGAAAAAAATGAAATTAATGTTTGATTGTGATGATACTTTATATGATTGTCAATGGCCATTTAAAATGGCAGTTAATCAAGTACTAAAAGACTTTGAAATAAAGGATATAGATTCTTTTTATGATTTATATCGAAAAAAAGGAGATGAAATGTTTGCCTCGATTCAAGATGGAACACTTAATCCTCATACAGGAGGCATATTAAGAATAGAAAGAACAATGGAGGCACTTTCTTTTCCGATTTCAAGAAAACAAGCCACTGATTTTCAAGACACATATAAAATGTATCAATATAAAATTTATATAAAACCAGAATTTAAAAAATATTTAATGTCTCATGATTTTGAATATGCGATATTGACCAATGGCGAAAATACACATCAAAGAAATAAATGCAAAGCTTTACAAGTTACAGATTTTGTCAAAGAAGATCATATTTTTACTTCTGGTGAAATTGGCTATGCCAAACCCGATCCAAGAGTTTTTGAATATATAATGAATGTATTAAATCAACAAGCCAGTGACTGGTTTTATATAGGAGATCATTATAAAAATGATATGGAAGGCGCCAAAAATGCAGGATTAAAAACCATTCATTTTAATCGTCATCACAAACAAGAAGGACCATGCAGTGATTATGTCGTATATAGTGAAGAAGAGTTAATGGATTTATTGAATCAATTACATTGTTAATTGATTCCTTTTTATGATATATTAGAACATACGAAAGGATAGTCTATGTTAATTACTACAATTCATCAATTTGAGTCTTTACAAGCTTTAAAAGACAATGGAGTTGATGCCATTTTAATTGGAATTCCACATTATTCCATTCGACATTGTATAGAAGTATCTTTAAGGGATATACCAAAATGGAGAGAATCTTGTACAAAACTCAATTTAAAATTATATATAAATTTCTTAAAATTTTGTCATGAAGACCAAATAGAAGATATGAAAAAAACGTTATTTATTTTAAAAGAAAATAACGTGGATGGTATTTATTATGGAGATGAAGGCGTATTTTATGAAGCCAAAAAGATAGGTCTTTCATGTATATATCAACCAGAAACATTGATTACCAGCAGCCAGGATATCAATTTTTATCTTTCAAATGGAGCAGAAAGTGTAAGTTTAGCACATGAATTGTCTTTAGATGAAATCTGTGAAATTGCCAAAGTTCAATCCAATTTTGAAATACTATTATCTGGGTATTATTCAATTTTATATTCTAGAAGACCACTACTTTCAAATTATTTTCAATTATTAAATCTTGAAAAAAATAAAAAATCTTATACTTTGATTGAACAAACAAGACAAGGAAAAATGCCAATTTTAGAAGATGAAAATGGTACATATATTTTTAGTGAAGAACCCATGCAAAGCTATAAAGAATTTGAAAAATTAAAACAATTACAAATTTCCCGTTATCGTATTGACTCTATTTTTTTTGATGATGAATGGACTATAAAAGTACTTCAATCGTATCAAAAGAATTTGAAAATTGTACCTGGATCCAATCGCTGGTATTATCAGGAATCCATTCAGAAAAAGGAGAAAAATCTATGAAAAAGATAGAATTATTAGCTCCTGCTGGAAATTTAGAAAAAGCCAAGATTGCGATTTTATATGGAGCCGATGCAGTATATGTCGGTGGTAAACAATTTTCTTTGCGATCACGTGCCTCTAATTTTTCACTTGAAGAAATTACAGAATTGGTTCAATTTGCCAATGCTCATAACTCACATGTACATGTAACTGTTAATATGTTACCTCATGAAAGCGATTTTAAAGGATTGAAAGACTATTTATTAAAATTAGATCAAGCAGGTGTACATGCGATTATTGTAGCCAGCCCAGCTATTATGTCTTTAGCGAAGTCATTAAACGTTTCTTATGAAGTCCATGTTTCTACTCAGCATTCTTCTACAAATTCTTCGGCTGTTCAATTTTGGAAAGAACAAGGAATGGATCGAGTCGTATTAGCAAGAGAATGTCAGTTACATGAAATTGAAGCCATTTGTCAAAAAAATATTCTTCCCATTGAAGTTTTTATACACGGAGGCATGTGTATTTCTTACTCAGGTCGCTGTGTTTTAAGCAATCATATGACTTTACGCGATGCCAATCGAGGAGGTTGTGCACAAAGTTGTCGCTGGAAATATCATGTCATGGATCAAGACAAAGAAATCAGTGACAGGAATCAATTGTTTTCGATGAGTTCAAAAGATTTACAGGCCGTGGATTATATTGAACAATTTATAAAAATGGGTGTAGCTTCTTTAAAAATTGAAGGACGCATGAAATCGGCTTACTATTTAGCAACGGTTGTATCGAGTTATCGAACTTTGATTGATTCAATTTATGAATTTGGCTATGCTAAAGACCAAATCATTCAAAAAGTGAAAAACGAAATTGCCAAGGCAGAAAACCGACCGACGGGACCTGGTTTTTATCAGGGAATTCCAGATCAGAATGTACAATTGTATCGGGAACACGATGAAACGGTCACACAGGAATATGTGGCGATTGTTATAGATTTTGATGGAGAATGGGTTACTTTACAAGTGAAAAATCACTTTATCTGTAATCAAAATCTTGAAATATTTGGACCACATATTTCTTCAACTCAAATTCAGTTAGAAGTTGTATATGATTTGGATGGAAATGTATTAGATATTTGTAATAAACCCATGCAACTTATTAAAACCAGATGGGATGGACCCGTTGAAGTCAATGCCATGATTCGAAAAATTCGATAAAAGGAGGATATATGAAATTAAGTCAAAGTTTCTTTTATACATTACGAGAAAACGCGAAAGATGAAGACAGTGTTTCTAGTAATTTACTGGTTCGTGCTGGAATGATTAAAAAAACATCCAATGGTATTTATATGATCATGCCAATGGGAAAGAAAGTTCTTTCCAAAGTAGAAAACATTATTCGTGAGGAAATGGATGCTAAGGGGGCACAGGAATTATTGATGCCGGCTTTAATTGCCGAAGATGTTTATGAGCAATCGGGTCGTCGTGAAGCTTTTGGTTCCAATATGTTTAGTTTAAAAGATCGTTATTCTAAAAATTATGTATTAGGTCCTACACATGAAGAATTATTTGCTTTAGCTGCTTCTATGGATGGAAAAAGTTATAAAGATTTTCCTTATAATTTATATCAAATTCAAACAAAATACAGAGATGAAACACGACCTCGCTATGGATTGATTCGTGTTCGTGAATTTATTATGAAAGATGCCTATACATTTGATATAGATCAAAATGGATTGGATATTCAATATGATAAAATGTATGATGCTTATTGTCGCATCTTTGATCGATTGAATTTAACATATAAAATTGTTAAAGCCGACACTGGGGCTATGGGAGGCTTATTAAGTGAAGAATACCAGGCTATTTCTGAAATTGGGGAAGATATTGTAGTAGGTTGTCAAGGCTGTGATTTTTCAAGTAATTTAGAAATTACAGAAGTTGTGGATACTTTATCTGATGATGAAAGTTTAGAACTGGAAAAAGAAGTAGTTTATACACCAAATGCGAAAACGATTGAAGAAGTAGCTGCTTTCTTTGGAAAAGAAGCAAAAGATTTTGTGAAAACGTTATTGTATAGCGTAGATGGAAAAATTATTGCGTTTTGTATTCCAGGAAATCGCGAATTAAATGAAACAAAGGCTTTAAAAGCTTTAAAAGCCAATGAAATGGAAATGGCATCTTTTGAAGATGTTGAAAAAGTCACACAGGCTCGTGTTGGTTTTGCCGGTCCTGTTGGCATTGATTGTCCTGTATATATGGATCGTCAAATTCTTCACATGAAAAATTTTATCGTAGGAGCTAATAAAAGTGATCACCACATTAAAAATGTAAACTGCAAAGATTTCAATCCAGTTGAAGTATTGGATTTGTGTCAAGTACAGCAAGGAGATATTTGCCCGGTATGTGGAAAGCCATTGACTTTTGATCATGGAATTGAAGTGGGAAATTTATTTAAATTAGGAACAAAATATGCCAAGTCTATGAATTTATTCTATACTGATGCCAATAATCAGCTTCAACCCGTGTGGATGGGAAGCTATGGAATTGGTTTAGAACGTTGTATGGCTGCTGTTGTGGAACAACATCATGATGAAAATGGAATTATCTGGCCAGAAGAAATTGCACCTTTTAAAGTGGCTTTGGTTCAAATTTCAGATAAAGATGAAGTACAATCAAAAGTGGCCAATGAATTGTATGATTATTGTATTTCTCATCATTATGATGTACTATTTGATGATCGAAAAGAACGTCCTGGAGTTAAATTTAAAGATATGGAATTAATTGGTATTCCGTATCGTTTTACAGTGGGTCGAAAAGTAAGTGAAGGTATTTTGGAATTTGTAAAGCGATCCACAAATGAAAAAGTGGACATGAGCATAGAAGATGCGAAAAAATTCCTGGATGAAGTTTTCAAATAGAAAGAAGGATATTTTATGTATAATGATTCATTATCTTCGAATGTGAGCCAGCATTCCTATGTCATTACATTTGCCTGGATGACCATTGGACTTTTGATTAGTGCCATTACTTCTTTTGTTGTATTAGCAACTGGATTTGTATATACACTATTATCATCGCATTTCGTATTAATTCTTTTATGGATTGCCCAGTTTGCGATTGTGATTGGTTTTTCTTCTATGATGCATAAATCCGATGCCAATGGACTAAAAGGACTATTTATTTTATATGCCTTTACATTAGGAATTTCCCTTACACCTACTTTCCTGGTGTTTGGATTGGGAATTGTGACAATGGCATTTATTGTTTCAGCTATTTATTTTGGTTGCTTAGCTCTAATTGGTTTAACAACAAAAAAAGATGTATCTCGTATTGGAACCATTTGTGTTGGGGCATTGGTTGCTTTAATTATTACTCAACTATTGTTGATGATTTTTCATGTAGATGCCTTTAGTCGAATCATTTGTTTTATTGGCTTACTGTTGTTTACGGGAATAACAATTTGGGATATGTCTCGTGTAAAACAGTTGTTGTATATGTCAAATGGAAATCCTGTACAAACGGAATGTATTTCCATTTATATGGCATTGCAATTGTATTTAGACTTTATAAATATTTTCTTATATGTGATTCGAATTTTAGGAATTCGAAGAAATAATAATTAAGACGCAATTTTGCGTCTTTTTTTAAATTTTTACTTGCATTATAGAATGTGTTTGGATATAATAATTAGGCAGTTGGCAACAACGCGAAGATGGTTCCGTAGCCAAGTGGCTAAGGCAATAGACTGCAACTCTGTGACCATCGGTTCGAATCCGATCGGAACCTCCATCTTTGGGGTCGTGGCGGAATAGGCAGACGCAACGGACTTAAAATCCGTTGGTGGTAACACCGTGAGGGTTCAAGTCCCTCCGTCCCCACCATTATAAAATCAAGCTCAAATCAAAAAAAGATTTGAGTTTTTTTTTCGTTTTTTTATTTTTTTTCGTATATATAAAACAGGAGGTATAAAAAAATGAGAAAACGGATATAAAAGGAGGAAATACATGAAAAAAATACTGACATGTTTCTTCTTGTTTTTATTATTTACTACAACGATTCATGCACAAGAAAAAGAACATCCTTTATCTTTGTCACAAGAAGAACAAGATATCCTAATGGCTTATGAAAATGGGAATAAAGATGCTTATATTGAACAAAGAAAACAAATTGTAGACCAAATAAATGCATATGCTTATGTAGATGAAAATTATTTTGTGACAGATGCTTATTATGAATATTATGACACCTTAGATACCTTGATATACAACCAAGGAGCTATTTTAATTGACCCAGAATACGAATACCAGGAAGGAAGTCCCTATCTTTCTTTTTATGCAGATACACCAATTGTAACGTATTTCTGGCAAGGATCTATTGTTTCTATTCAAACTAGTTATGGAACATTGACAATGGATGGAGGACAATGGGCAGTTAATGGAAATATAGCATATTGTGGAAACGCTAATTATGCACCGCCTAGACTTGGTGATCAAATGAATGAGGCAGTGGATGTATCCAGTAATGAAAATCTAAGAAAAGCTATGTATTATGGTATGCAAAATCCAGGAGATCGAATTACGAGTTCTGTAAGCGGTAATTTGAGTAAAGCAGCGGTTATCACCAATGAATTGGTATCCTATGCTTATTCGAATACAACAGTTGCTGGAACTGCAACAAATGGAAATCATATGATTGTTAAAGAATACAACTGGATTTTTAATTTACCCAGCCCACCATCTAATTTTAAAATCTATGCGGTTTCATCGAATAAAACGGGTACTAATTGGCAAGGTATTACTACAAAATGTCAAACTTTGATTTATTCTAAAATTTTAGATAAAGGAACTTTGACAATTGAAAAAGCTTCTACTTTACCTGAAGTCACTGACAATAATGCTTGTTACGATTTAAATGGAGCTATCTATGGTATATATACAGATTCAAATTGTAAAAAATTAATTGCAGAATATGAAACAGGAAAAGAAGATATATCTTTAGATGCAGGATCCTATTATGTCAAAGAAATCAAAGCACCACCAGGTTTTGAACTCAATTCCAGGATTTATTCCATTTCCATTCAATCCAATCAAAATACCATACTAAATGTGGAAGATAATCCATGTATTGAATTAATTGAACCCCTATTGATAAAAAAAGACACAGATATACCTTTATCCGCTGTTCAATATCAAGTTCATTACTATGACACATATTCCGATATAGATCCTGCTAATTTAGGATTCATACCTAAAAAAAGCTGGATATTTCAAACCGATGAAAATGGTGAAATTTATTTAGATGATTCGCATCGAACTGGTGGAGATGCATTGTTTTTTGAAGAAATTTCATTCATGCCTTTAGGAACTTTTACCATTCAGGAAATTCAACCAAAAAATGGATATATCCTTGATTCAAATGTCTATGTCACGCAAATAACAAAGGAAAATTTAAAATCGTATATTCCTTATTCATTTCAAAACCACAAAAACCAAATCACATTTAAAAAAGTTCAATCTAATTCGTCCACTGTCTTACCAGGCGTTCAATTCTTATATACCGATTCCAATGAAAATACACAAATCTTAACAACGGATGAAAATGGAGAAATTTCTTTAAAAGGAATTTCAAAAGGAAAACATAGTCTTCAGGAAATTCAGTCCCTTCCAAATTATAAAATCCAATCAGATTCTATTGATTTTGAAGTCAAAAATGATGGAATTTATATCGATTCACAAAAAGTTGATGAATATGTGATTGAAAATGATGTGAAGGATTTTCAATTGGTAATTCATAAAGTTAATGAAAAAAATGAACCATTAGATGGTATTTCTTTTATTTTATATGATCAAGAAAAAATGGAAGAAAAAACAAGTGATGCACAAGGAAATATAGTATTTTCAAATTTAAAAAATAGACACACATATTATTTAAAAGAAATACAGACAAAAGAAGGATATCAAATCGATGATCATGAATATACCATTGAAATAGATTGTATTCCATATACCAATGAATACAACATAACCATTGATGGAAAGAAAACCAATCAGGAAGAACATGTAATTCAAATGATAATTCAAAATAAAAAAATATTAATTTTACCCAAAACAGGTTCAAATACCCATGTATTTATGATTTGTCTGGGAAGTTTTTTAATGTTATTCACAAGGAGAAACTATGAGAAATAAAAGATTATTTAAACAATTTGCCCTATCTACTTTATTATTAAGTACACTTTTTTCAACTCCCATTATTCAATCCATTCCCATTGAAGCCCAAGAAACAATATCAACCATAAATGGGGTTGTTGATTTCCAGCAAGGCGATGCTTCCATTGTGATTGTTCCCAATGAAAATCAATCACTTATTTTCAAACAATTTCAAGTCTATAAATTATTTGATGCTAAAGAATCCAATGGATCCATTAATTACACCTATAATTCAGATTATCTACAAGCTTTTCAAAATGTGATTGCAGACAAATTAAATAAAGAAGCCAGTGAAATCAGTGAATATGAAATCATTGATTACATTCAAGAATTAGAAGGAACAAGTCTTCGTTTGTTTGTTGAAGAATTACGAGATGAACTAGTGTCACTTTCTTGTCAAGGCGATATAGTCAATGTCAATAATACAAGAGAAGATGGTTGTGTTGTATTGGATGGACTGAAAACAGGATATTATTTAATTGATGAAGTAACAGATGTACAGGGAAGTCACAGTGCTTCTTCTTTGATTTTATTAGATACAGCACAAGATCAAATTGAAATTCATATTAAATCGGATTATCCAGATGTAATAAAAAAAATATGGGAAGACGATGGAGATATTGGATGGAATGATATTGGAGATTATGAAATTGGTCAAAATATTCCATATCAATTTCAAACACAAATACCAGATATTGCTTCTTATGATACGTATTCTATGATTTTTCATGATATTATGGATTCTTCTTTATCTTTTGATGATTCAAGTGTGTCTATCACAATAAAAGATCAAACAAAAACATATACACTTACACAAGACGAATTTGATGTGGATTCAAATGTAGATGGAGAAACATTTCAAGTCAATATTGAAGATATAAAAGCTATTGTGGATCGCGAATTCAATTCGACATATGGACAAATTGTAACCCTCTCATATCAGGCATCATTAAATGATCAAGCCAGTATTAAATGTGGAAGAGCTGGTTTTGAAAACCGTGTTCGTTTAGAATTCAGCAACAATCCAGATCATGATGGAAATCCTTCTACAGGATACACACCATGGGATACTGTAGTTTGTTTTACATATCAAATTAATGGATTAAAAGTGGATAATGAAAATACAACACTTGAAGGTGCAAAGTTCCGTTTGTATTTAGATGAAGAATGTACACAAGAAGTAATGGTTAAAGAAAGTGAAAGTGGATATATTGTTATGAATTCAAATCATTGTGATGTTCAACAAGCAGTCGAAATGATTTCAAACGATGAAGGTGTATTTAATATTCTTGGATTGGATCAGGGAACATATTACTTAAAGGAAACGCAAGCACCGGATGGTTATCGACAATTAAAAGATGCGGTTAAAATCACGATTACGCCTGAATTCTGTGAAAATCGTAATGAATATCAACAAGGCCAAGGGGCGAGTGAAAATGTATTAATGCGTTTAAGTGCGAATGGATTTATTCGCCAATTTATAAGTGGTGCCTATGATGAAATGGATGAACCATTACAAACCAATGTTGAAAATGGATCCGTTCAGTTATCGATTGTCAATCAAAAAGGAACGAAACTACCTGTTACAGGTTCTAATATTACACTTTTATTAGTCGCATCTGGTAGTGCATTAATGTTGGTAAGTTTCTTAAAAAAGAAACATGAAAATTAGAAAAATAATTTTTTTAACTGGATTTTTACTTTGTATGTTGCCACTTCTTTGTTCTAGCTATGAAAGTTTTCTCCAAAATAAAATGATTTCAACTTATTTTTCACAAATTGAAGAAAATGAAACATTAGATATACAAAAAGAAATGGAAAAAGCACATCAATATAATGAGCAACTCCTATATGGAAAAGAAACAAATTATAATCAAATTCTATGGTTTGGTGAAAACGGTATGATAGCACAAATCAAAATTCCATCGATTTCAGTTTCTTTACCTATTTATCACGGAGTCAGTGAAGATGTTCTTTCAATTGGAGTAGGACATCTTCCTTCTTCTTCTTTTCCAGTAGGTGGTTTACAAACACATGCCATATTAACAGGCCATACAGGCTTAGCAAAATCAAAATTATTTACACGACTGGATGAATTAGAAACAGGGGATTGTTTCTATATTTATGTTGGAAACGATGTTTTGGCTTATGAAGTAGAGAACATACAAGTGATTCTTCCTGAACAATTGGATTGTTTAACCATTCAAAACAATCGTGATTTAGTTTCCTTAGTTACTTGTACCCCCTATGGAATCAATTCACATCGATTGGTTGTGACGGGAAAAAGAATTCCTTATTCGAAATCACAAGAAGAAAATATCGAAAAGAAGAGTACTTCTTTTCGTGAATTTTGTTTTGTTTTCATTCCTATTTTGATTTTTATTTCTTATGTTATAAAGGAGAAATATCATGAAAAGCATCATTAAAATATTTTTATCTTTTTTATTGACTATTCCTTCTTATTCTTTAACCATTCAAAGTGAAAATGATTTTTCGATTTTTCAAGTGGCAAGATATCAAGAAGAATATATAATTTTGGATGAATTTAAAGATATTATTAATACAAATAATGATAAAGAAGAAATGATAGAAGCTTGTATTCAAAAACATACACAAGATATTTCATATGTTCCAGGAATGACACTTGAAAAAGGAATTTATATAGTATATGGACAAGATATTGAATCTATGTGGATTGAACTTAATCAAGATTTGGTGGTGTATCCAAAAACAAAAATAAAAAATGCGACTTTGATTCTTCATAAAGTTGATGAATCAAATAATACGATTGTATTACCTTGTGAATTTATTTTACAAGATCAGGAAGTTTCAATTGATATACAAAGAACAAAGAATGGATTTGTTCAATTTGAAATTCCAGTTGGTTCTTATATCATTCATGAAAGTAAAGCACCTTTTGGTTATATAAAAAATTATCAGGATATCCATGTTTCATGGGATGGAGATCAATTGAAAGTCAATGGAAAAGAAGTAGAATCTGATTATGAATTGGAATTTATCAATCATCGTTATATTAATACAGGAATACAAACGAATTTTGTTTTGTTTGGTCTATGTATGATGGGCACTTGTCTTTTTATTTATCTTAAAACAAGATACAATAAAAACAGGTGGTGATAACATGGAAAGAATTTTTACGTTTTATTCAAAACAAGATGGACTGAAATTAGAAGGCATTTATATGGAACCTGAAATAGAAAAAAAGGGTCTTATACAAATTGTTCATGGTATGGCCGAGCATAAAGAACGGTATTTATCTTTTATGCGTTTTCTATGCCAACAAGGTTATGTAGTCTTTATTCATGATCATAGAGGTCATGGTCAAAGTGTAAAAGAAAATGATGATCTAGGTTATTTCTATGATAATACGGGTACATATATTTATTTAGATGCTCATGATATTGCGATGAAATTTAAACAGAAATATCAATTACCATTGATTGTATTTGGTCATTCTATGGGATCTTTAGTGGTTCGCGAAATGTTAAAGTATTTTGATAAGGATATGGATGCCTTAATTGTTTGTGGTTCTCCAAGTGAAAATAAAAGCATTTCATTGGCACTTACTTTAAATAAAGTTTTAACCAAAATAAAAGGAGAACATCATCGAAGTCAATTGATGAATTCTTTAGCATTTTCATCGTATTCGAAACGATTTAAAGAAAAAGATAAAAATTGCTGGTTGAGCACAAATCAGGAAAATGTCAGTCAATATAATCGTGATCCATTGTGTGGTTTTTGTTTTACATTAAATGGATTCTTTAATTTGTTTTGCTTGATGAAAGATGTTTATGATCCGGATAATTGGCAAGTCAAACACAAAGATATTCCGATTTTCTTTATTGCTGGAAAAGACGATCCTTGTATTGGTTCTTACTCACAATGGATACAAGCTCAAGATTTTTTAAAACAAAGAGGATATCTTTCAATTCAAAATCAGATTTATGAAAACAATCGACATGAAATCTTAAATGAAGACAATTATTTAGATGTTTATCAAGATGTTTTATCGTTTATCAAAGCTGTTGTTTAAACAGCTTTTTTTAAAAAAAAGTGGCATAAGCCACTAAATAAGAATACAAATCATGCCAGAAAGAACGGCTGTGATATATAGAATTGCACATGTTTGAAATATTTGTTTTTTGCTGGCACCATAGCGAATTAAACAAACCAATCCCAATCCTGCATTGGTGATTAAACCAGCTAATAAAGAACCAAAAGAAATACCAGAAATTGTATAGAGCTGAGCTAATACCACTGTAATGGCGCAATTTGGAATAAATCCAAATAAAGCCGTAATAAATGGCTGAAAGATTGAATGGGATAATAAAATAGTTTCTAAGGCATCTATACCAATCCATTCAATACATAATGAAATCAATAAAGAAGTAATAAATATAAATCCATAAATTTTTAATGTACGCAATGCTGCACTTATATATAAAGGATATTGAATATAACAACAAGGACAGGCATTGTTTGTATCTTCTTCTACTTCATCTTCTTGTTCTTCCATGTCTTCAAAATGAATAATAGATTGTTTTTTAATCAATACAAAATCTACAAAATAACCAACCACAAGAGCAATTACGAATTTACAAACCAATAAAGCAATTAAAGAAGAAAACAAATGCGGATTCGAAATTAAAACAGGAATAGCTTCATCACTTGTCGCAATCATAACGGCAATTAGAGTTCCTAATGTGATATTTTTTTGAAGAAATAACATAGCAGCTAAAATACTAAATCCACATTGTGGAATCAATCCCAGGATAGCACCAAATAAAGGACCATATTTTTGTAAACTATAAAACATAGAATCATCTGAACTATCTTTTCGTTCAAATATTTCTAAGACACAGTAGGTAATATATAACAACGGAATCATAATCCATGTATCTTTTAAAATATCAAGTATCATCTTTAAAAAATCACCTCTTGTTTATTTTACACAAAATCCAAAAAAACGCAAAAAGAAAACACTAATTGCTTAGTGCTTTCTTCTTTGTTTTCATTTTAATTTCCATAATTTCTTTGATTGTTGTATAAATCAAGGCAAAGACTGGTACACCTAGAAACATTCCTAAGATTCCAAATAATCCACCACCTACGGTAACCGAAAATAAAATCCAGAATCCATTGATTCCTAATTGATCGCCTAAGACAATGGGTTTAATAATATTTCCATCAATTTGCTGTAAAACAACAATGAAAATCGCAAAGGTTAGAGCATAAATTGGTTTGATCAAAATCAATAATACAATCACAGGAATAGCACCTAAGAATGGTCCAAACATTGGAATGACATTTGTTATACCGATAATTAATCCAATCATTGGTCCATATGGAATCTTTAAAATTAACATTCCAATATAACAAACCAATCCCACAATAAAGGCATCAATTAAAGAACCTACAATGAATTTTTCAAAAATGGATTTGGCATCATTTACCCAGATACAAAGATAATCGGCAATGCCATCCTCCAATAAAAAGTAACTAAATTTCTTGACAAATTGCTGCAAAGATTCATGGTCTAACAAAATATAGATTCCAGAAACAATAGCCAAAATAAAATCGAAGGCTCCTGAAATAATGGAATATGAATAATTGGCTATCATAGGAATGGTTTTGGAAATATATTGTGTCAATCGACTAGTAAGATTTAATTGTTCAATAATGGCTTCTAGTTGAGCAGAATCTAATTCTAAATAATCAGACATCTTCATTAAAATATTTAATAAAGACTGACCATATTCACCAATATTCAGAATAAAAATTTGAAGAGAATCCATAATAGCTGGCACTGAAATTCTTAAAAATAAGAAAATCACTAAAATTGCGGCTACAAAGACAATTAAAGTTGAAATTAAACGAATTTTACGATTCGATAATTTTAAAGATTTCATCTTCATTTTATGTTCCAGCCAGGCTTGTGGTTTATGTAGAACAAAAGCAATTCCGAGTCCTAAAATAAATGGGAAAATCAAATTTAATACAAATTTGATTCCATCCACAATGCGATCCAGTTTTGTCAGTCCTAAGATGACCAAAGCAACAATCAATAAAGATGAAGAATAAACAATAATTTGTTTCTTCATTTCATAAGTAATTTTTTGTTTCATCTTTTAAACCTCATGTAGATTTTATCATAACTGGAAAAATAATTCTTAAGAAGTTATAATATTTTTATGAAAAATTTATATGAAGGTACAATTTCTTGTAAAGCTATATTAGAAGCACAAAAAAGAAAATGTCATACATTATATGTAGATTCAAAAAAACGAACAAAAGATTTTGCATATATTATTCGATTAGCCAAAAAACAAAATGTAAAAGTGAAAATCTGTTCTCGAAAAGAAATGGATGAATTATCTGGTTCAAGTAAACATGGAGGCATGTTACTACAAGCAGAAGATGGTATTAAACAAAGATTAAATGAAAAAAAAGATGGATTGATTGTTTATGTAGATGGAATTGAAGATCCTTATAATCTAGGAAGCATAGCACGTACTTTATATGCCAGTGGAGCCCAGGCATTGATTTTACCAGATAGAGATTGGTCTTATAGCCAGCAAATTATTTTAAAAGCCAGTGCAGGTGCTTTTGAAAAATTATCGATTTACTGGATTGATAAGGAACAAGACTTAATTGATTATTTACACAAATACAATATCCCTTTACTTTGTGCCCATCGAAAAGATGCCATTTCTTTATATGATTATCACTTTGAAGTGAATTGCTGTATTGCGCTAGGAGGTTCATTTCGTGGGTTAAGTTCACTCATTGTAAAAAACAGCAAACAAAATATAGTGATTCCATATGGAAATGATTTTCGAAATGCTTTAGATGCACCTAGTGCAATTTCTATATTGGCTTTTGAATATCTCAGACAAAGACGCTAGTCGTCTTTTTTTATGCTATAATGAAACATATGAAAATTAATGTTTATGTAGAACAAAGCACAATGGAATTAAATAAACCATTTACATATCAATGCGATTCAAATGTACAAGTTGGATGTCGAGTTCGTGTTCCATTTCGAAATAAAGAATACATTGGTATTGTTCATGAAATTAATGTTCAAAGTGATGTAACAAATATAAAAAAAGTCATTGAAGTTATAGATGAACAACCTTTATTAAACGATGAATTAATGAAATTGGCTTATTGGATGTCAAAAACCTATGTAGCCCCTTTAATTTCATGTTTTAAAACCATGTTACCACCTGCTTTAAAACCCAGTTCTTCTCATGCCAAAATTGTAAAAGATCAATGGGCTTATGTGCAGGAAAGTCATGAAACTTTAAATCCAAGACAACAAAAAGTGTTACAAGACATTGTTTCAAAATGTCCAATGAAGGCAAGTGTTTATCGTAAATATACAAAATCATATGCAAAAGTTTTTATTGAAAAAGGTTATATTGTTTTAAAAGAAGTTGAAAAAAATAGTGTTCAAATACAAACTTCAAAAGATACTTCTTTTGCATTAACAACACAACAAAAACAAGCCATTCAAACGATTCAGCAATCCAATCAATCTATTTTTTTATTACATGGAGTTACAGGTTCAGGTAAAACAGAAGTTTTTTTACAATTAGCAAGTGAAGCAATTTCCAAAGGTAAACAAGTCTTATTTTTAGTACCAGAAATTGGATTGACACCTATGATGATTCAACGCGTAAGTGCTCGTTTTGGTACAGATATAGCAATCTATCATTCTCAGTTAAATGACCAGGAGAAATATGCGCAATATAAACTGGTACAAGAAAAGAAAGTGAAAATTGTTGTGGGAACACGTTCGGCTGTTTTTATGCCTTTTCATGATTTGGGTTTAATTTTAATGGATGAAGAACACGATTCTTCTTATAAACAAGACAATAGTCCGCGCTATGTAACAAAAGACATTGTGATTGAAAGATCGAAAGTACACCAATGTAAAGTTGTTTTTGCTTCTGCAACGCCTTCTTTGGATTCTTATGCACGAGCTTATAAAGGAATTTTTCAGTTAGTGAATATAAATCAAAGAGTGAATCAGAAAATGCCATATATTCATTTAATTGATATGAAAAAAGAACAGACAATCTTTGGTCTTTCACAAACTTTAATACAAAAAATGGAAGAATGCCTTCAAAGAAAGGAACAAATTATTTTATTATTAAATCGAAGAGGATATTTACCTGTTGTGAAGTGTTCTACTTGTAATGAAGTATTAACATGTCCAGATTGTGGCATTGCCTTAACGTATCATAAAATCGATCAAAGCTGTATTTGTCATTGTTGTGGACGTGTCTTTTATTTTCATCATGAATGTCCAAATTGTCATGGACATGAATTTTATCAATTAGGAATGGGAACTGAAAAACTAGAAGAAAAAATTTCTTCTTTGTTTCCAGATGCACACATTGTTCGAATGGATGCCGATAGTACGCGAAAGAAAAATGCACATGCCAAATTGTTAAAAGAATTTGAAGAAAAAGGCGATATATTAATTGGTACACAAATGGTCGCAAAGGGTTTGGATTTTGCACGTGTGACATTAGTTGGAATTATACAAGCCGATCAGGCTTTGATTCGAAATGACTTTTCTTCATCTGAAATTTGTTACCAGATGTTAGAACAAGCATCGGGTAGAGCTGGTCGAAGTGAAAAAGAAGGGAATGTATATATTCAAACTTTTGATCCTTCTCATTTTGTGATGCAAAGTGTAATAAATCATGATTATATTTCGTTTTTTATTCAAGAAATGAAATATCGTCATTTAGGAAAATATCCACCTTATATTTATATGTGTACTTTAATATATGTACACAAAGATTTGAAAAAAATAGAAGAAGTCATTGAAGTTGAAAAAGAAACTCTATTGCCTTTGAAAATCTTAGGACCAATCGTTATTACACCACGTCGTCAAGTACAAAGAATGCGTCTTGTTTTAAAAGCTTCTTCAAAGGATTTTCTTACAAATAAAGTCAATGAATTGATGACATTTCATCGTTCATTAAAATCAAATGTAAAAATAGAAGTCAATATGTATCCGATGCGATTGGAGGAATAATATGCGATATTGGGTGTATCAAGCTTTATATGAAGTGATAGTCAACCAAGTGTATTCGAATCTTTATTTAAAGAATCATCTACATGAAGTCAAAGAAAAAGACCAGGCACTGGCAACTCATATTTTTTATGGAACCATTCAAAATTATATGTATTGTCAATATATCTGGAAACAATATGCGAATAAAAATGTACAAGATAAGGTTAACATCATTTTATCAATGAGCGTATATCAGATTTGTTTTTTGGATAAAGTACCCAAATATGCCATTGTTAACGATGCCATTGAAATTACGAAAAAAGTGTGTCCTAAAGCCAGTGGATTGGTGAATGCGATTCTACGAAAAATCAATCCAGATTGTATTTCACTTCCTGAAGATGAATGTCAAGCTTTAAGTATTCGTTATTCGATTCCTTTATGGTTAATTCAAATGTGGAAAAAACAATATGGAATGGATGCCACAAAACAAATGGTTACGCATTGTAATCAGGATTTGCCCATTTTTATTCGATGGAATCCAGATTATGAATTTGACCAGAATTTTGAATGGGTTACGCATCAATTATATAAAACCAGAATGCAGCACATAGCTTCTTCTAATATTTATTTAGAAGGAAAGTGTTCTATTCAAGATGAAGGATCGTATCGAATTTGTTTATTTCTGGATGTAAAAAAGAATATGAATGTTCTGGATTGTTGTGCAGCACCTGGAACAAAGTCTATGGCCATTGCCGAGAGTTTATGTCATACAGGACATGTTGACTGTATAGAAATTCATAAGCATCGCAAAAAATTAATTGAACAAGATATAAAAAGACTTCATTTAGATAATGTATCTGTTTATTGTCAAGATGCCAGGAATTTATCAAATTTTGGTTTATATGATCGTATTTTATGCGATGTTCCTTGCAGTGGATATGGCGTATTATCAAGGAAACCGGATATTAAATTAAAGATGAAACCTACCGATATGGATTCTTTGATTCCACTTCAACAGCAAATATTGGAAAGTGCATCTTCTCATTTGAAAAAAGATGGAATTTTAGTATATTCTACTTGTACAATTAATAAAAAAGAAAACGAAAAACAAGTACAGGCTTTTTTAAAAAATCATCCTGAATTTATTTGTAGTTCACAAGTGACAATGTTGATTGATGAAAAACAAGATGGTTTTTATATGGCCAAGATTCAATATAGAAATTAGAGGAAAACTATGAAGAGTTTATATGATTTAAATTATGAGCAAATGCAGCAAATGGCAATCGAGCATGGATGGAAAGCGTTTCGAGGGCATCAGATTTTTCAATGGCTCTATCGTTCTCGTGTCAATGAAATTGATGAAATGACCAATTTAAGCAAAGAAACAAGAGAACAATTAAAAGAAGAATTTGAAATGAATCCTTTGACTTTGATTACCAAACAAGTCAGTCACGATGGAACTACAAAGTTTTTATTTCAAACCAAAGATGGCTGTTTATTAGAAAGTGTCATGATGGTATTTGATTATGGAAACAGTGTTTGTGTTTCCAGTCAAGTGGGATGTAATATGGGTTGTGCCTTTTGTGCCAGTGGTTTAACAAAGAAAAAAAGAGATTTAACCAGAGGAGAAATGGTGGCTCAAGTAATTTATGTACAAAAAGAATTAGATGCAAAAAATCAGCGTTTATCGCATATTGTTGTGATGGGAACTGGAGAGCCTTTTGATAATTATGACAATGTGATGAATTTTTTATCCACTGTCAATCACGATCGAGGCTTAGGAATTGGATCTCGTCACATTACGATTTCTTCTAGTGGCATAGTGCCTCGTATATATGATTTTGCCAATGAACATACTCAGTATAATCTAGCTATTAGTTTACATGCCCCAAATAATGAGTTGCGTAATCAATTAATGCCGGTGAATAAAGCCTATCCATTAGAAGAATTAATGAAAGCACTGGATTATTATTCTCAGGAAAACAATCGTCGCTTGACGTTTGAATATATTTTATTAAAAGGTGTCAATGATCAGGTCATTCATGCCAGACAATTAGCGAAATTATTAAAAAATCGAAATGCGTATGTGAATTTAATTCCATATAACAATGTCGATGAAAAAGAATTTAAAAGTGTCAGTTATCAGGAAGCCATGGTTTTTTATGATTTATTGATGAAAAATAATGTACGCTGTACGATTCGTAAAGAACATGGAAACGATATTGATGCGGCTTGTGGTCAATTACGTATTAAAGAAATAAGAAGGGAAAAGTAAGATGAGAGTATTTGCGAATTCGGATATTGGATTGGTTCGAAGTGTCAATGAAGACGATTATTGTGTATTTCAAAATCCCAACAACGACTGGCTGGCCGTGGTTTGTGATGGGATTGGAGGAAATGCAGGAGGAGAAGTAGCAAGTCATATAGTGGTTTCTACACTTCGTGATGCATTTTTACAAGCTCCCGCTTTTCAAAAAGATTATGAAGTCAATCAATGGATTCATCATCAATTAAATAAAGCCAATGATGCGATTTTTAAACAAAGCAGCCAGGATTTAAATTTAAAAGGCATGGGAACGACTTGTGTGGGCATCATGATTACCAAAACTTCGTCTTATATTTTTAATGTAGGGGATTCTCGTATTTATGCGGATTATTCCGATGGATTGATTCAAATGAGTGAAGATCATAGTGTTATTGCACAACTTTTACGTGAAGGAAAAATCACATTGGATCAGGCTAAGAATCATATTCAGAAAAATACGTTAACCAATGCATTGGGAATTTGGCATTTATTCCGAATTGATATCAATAAAATTCAGTCCAATTATAAATATATTTTAATTTGTTCCGATGGACTTCATGGCTATGTGGAACACAATGTCATTCAAAACATTGTTGAAAATTCAAAGTTTTCAATTCAGGACAAAGTCAATCATTTAATGTTGGAAGCTCGTTTAGCGGGTGGACTAGATAATTGTACAATTATTTTAATTGAAAGCGATAGAATGGAAGAATCCTATGATTAAAACAATCTCCAATCGATATGAAATACTTTCTTTGATTGGACAAGGGGGAATGGCCGATGTTTATACCGCAAAGGATACTATTTTAAATCGTGTTGTTGCCATTAAAATACTTCGACCAAAATTAAGTGAAGACGCGATGACTCTTGTTCGATTTCAAAGAGAAGCCAGTGCGGCATCTCGGATTAGCCATCCCAATGTAGTGGATATCTATGATGTAGGGGAATACAATGGTATGCACTATATTGTGATGGAATATATCAAAGGACATACATTGAAGCAATTAATTGCTAAGCGAGGAGCTTTATCTCAACAAGAAGCCCTTTATATCATGAAACAATTAACGAGTGCGGTTTTATGCGCTCATAACGCCAATATCATTCATCGTGATATTAAGCCACAAAATGTGTTGGTTAAAGATGATGGAACTGTAAAGATTACGGATTTTGGAATTGCAGTTGCCAGCAATTCTGTTCAATTGACTTCAAATAATACGGTTATGGGTTCGGCTCATTATTTGGCGCCGGAAACAGCACAAGGAAAAGAACCCAATCCACAAGTAGATATTTATTCACTGGGAATTGTATTTTTTGAATTATTAAGTGGATCGGTCCCATTTCGAGGGAGTTCTCCAACAGAAATTGCGCTTCGTCATTTAAAAGATCCAATGCCTTTTATTACAGATTTTAATCCTGGCATTGCTCAATCCATTGAAAATATCATTTTAAAGGCAACCGCTAAAGATGTAAACGATCGCTATGAGTCTTGTAAAGAAATGTTATATGATTTAGAACATTGTTTAGATGATGAATATAAAAATGTAAAACGATTAACGTTTTCAAATAATGACAATGAACAAGAAATAAAAGAAAATAAACAAAAACCAGTGATTCGTCCATTTATTATAGGAGCCTTGATTGCTCTTTTGTGCGTTATCTTATTGGTTTTGGTTTTACTGGTAAGTGGTATTGTACGTATTCCAGGTTTTTTAGGCTATGAGGTCATGCCCGATATTTTAGGAAAAACAAAAGAAGAAGCTGTTTCTTTACTTAAACAAAATGATTTTGATCCAAATTATATTCAATTTGAATACGATGTCAGTGATGAATATGAAAAAGATACAGTTTGCAAGAGTTCCTATGATATAGGTGATATTGTGAAAACAAATAAAGAATTTACGATTGTGATTTCAAAAGGTCCTAGTTTTTTAGTGGAAGATTATACGGGCCTTTATTTAGAAGATGTATTAAATGAATTCAATGAAAATGGTGTTCAATTAAATATTCAAATTGAATATAAAGGCATGAAAGATACCAATCCAGGAATTATTTTAGAACAAAAAGAATTAAAAGTTGGACAAAGAATTGATCCATCTGCTAATGAATCCATAACTTTTGTGGTCAGTGATTATCCAGCGGTTCAAATTTCTTCTTCTTATTTAGGAAGAGATGTTTATCAAGTGAAAGAAGAATTAAATGAATTAGGAATTGCAGTGGTTTTAAAACCATATTATGGAACTGGACAAAATTTTACAGTTGTTGATATGGATCCAGGAGTAGGTAGTACGTATACACAAGAAGGGACAGACAGTGTATTAATACTGTATTATGATTGATATGGAACAAGGAACGATAATTAAAATTATTTCAAATCAATATACAATTGATTCTTGTATAGGAGAAGTGGTCGCAATTCCAAGAGGAAAATTAAGAAAAGAGGATTCACCAGTTGTAGGGGATGTTGTTTTCTTTGAGAAAATTGATGATGCTTATCGCATTCATTCCATACTGCCTCGTAAAAATCGTCTTCTTCGGCCAGCTATTTCCAATGTGGATCAAGCTTTAATTGTCACAAGTGTTAAAGATCCAGATTATTCTTGTCATTTATTGAATCGATTGATTTTTCTAGTGTCTTTAGCACATGTAAAACCAGTCATTGTCGTTACAAAGATGGATTTGGTGGACAATAAAGAAGAATTCGAAAAAGAATTTGATTCCTATGTACAAGCAGGATATGAAGTTTTTTATTCATATCCTGGACATAATGATGAACAATTAAAAGAACACATAGATGGAAAAATCAGTGTTTTATGTGGTCAATCGGGTGCTGGGAAAAGTTCTTTATTGAATCGATTGGATCCTGAATTTAAATTACAGACCCAGGAAATTTCCAAGGCATTGGGTCGTGGAAAACATACAACTCGTCATTGTCAGTTGCATAAAGTTTGTAATGGATGGGTGGCGGATACGCCTGGGTTTTCAAGCTTGGATTTTACTCGTTTAGATACATCCCATTTGGATTCCTTAATATTAGATTTTCAGCCATTTTTAAATCAATGCCGATTTAAAGATTGTATTCATGTCAATGAACCGGATTGTGCGATAAAAGAGGCTGTACATGCTAAAAAAATTAATGCATCCATTTATCAGGATTATAAACAAATCAAGGAGGAAAAGAAATGAATGAATTAATTATTGCGCCTTCTGTTTTATCAATGGATTATTCAAAGATGCAGGAACAAACAAAGGCATTGAATGAATCAAAAGCTAAATGGCTTCATTTTGATGTAATGGATGGACATTTTGTACCGAATTTAACATTTGGTGCACATATTTTAAAAGGATTTCATGATTCAACAAACTTATATTTAGATGTGCATTTAATGATAAGTGATCCAATAAAATATATTCCAGATTTCTATAAGGCAGGGGCACATCAAATTACAGTGCATACAGAGTCTTTTAATAATGATATTCATAAAATTCAAGAAGCCATTGATTTGATTCATGACTATAAAATGGATGCAGGTTTTGTGGTTAAACCAGCTACATCAATTGAAGCTTTTGAATGCTTACTCGATAAAGTGGAAACCATCTTGATCATGAGTGTCGAACCTGGTTTTGGAGGTCAGAAATTTATGGAAGAACAATTGGATAAAGTTCGCTGGCTTTTTCAAAAACGAATGGAAAAAAATTTATCATATCGAATTGAAATTGATGGGGGCATTAATTTTGAAACAGCTAAAAAGGCAATTGAAGCGGGTGCCGATACTTTGGTAGCGGGTTCTTTTGTATTTAAAGACAATATTCCCAAACGAATTGAAGGGCTTTTAAAATGAGTCTGGCGATTTGTGTAACACCTTTATCGAAATGTATCCCAGTTATACAGAATGCACATTATATTGGCGTTGATGCAGGAGCTTTAAAAGTAATTGAACAAAATTTGAAATTAGATTTTGCGATTGGAGATTTTGATTCGATAGATTCTGAAAAATTATCGTATTTAAAAACGATTTGTCCTGTGTATCAATTTCCTGTTATGAAAGATGAA
Source organism: Floccifex sp. (assembly GCF_051873555.1). GTDB lineage: Bacteria > Bacillota_I > Bacilli_A > Erysipelotrichales > Erysipelotrichaceae > Floccifex. Next base: position 23,235 of record NZ_JBJEEY010000159.1, read on the forward strand.
ACAGATAGTGAATTGGCAATTTTAAAGTGTTATGAACAATTTGATCGAGTTATTTTATTTGGAGCTTTAACAGGTCGCTTAGATCATACTTTTTTAAATATTCGTTTAATGGAAGAAAAATTTAATGATTTGATTTTATTAGATGAAACACAAAGAGTAAGGTTATTCAAAAAAGGAAAATATATTTTAAAAAATGAGTATAAAAATATTTCTTTTTTCGTTTTGGAACCCGGTTTTATTTCTTTACGAGGTTTTTTATATACATTAGATCATCGCATGATTCACAAAAATGATTTATATTTAACTTCGAATTCTTTTATCCATTCACAAGGAATGGTTGAAGTACATAGTGGTTCTTTTCTTTGTATTGAATCCAATGAAAAATAGAAAAAAGGAATAGCAGCTGCTATTCCTTTTGTGTGTACAATTAGATTAGTCCTTGTTTTTTCAAAGTTCTTAATGTACGAGCACTCACACGTTTCTTTTCTCCATTAATAGTAACTTGTTGTAAGTTAACATTCCATTTACGGCGTGTTGCACGTAAAGAGTGAGAACGTCTATTTCCAGTTAAAGGACCCTTACCAGATACTTCACATACTCTTGACATCTTGCCTGTCCTCCTTTTTTTTCATATTACGCAATCGCTTATTAATAATATCATTGTACTTATTTTTTTTCAAGATAAAATTTAAGTTTGTTCATTGCTTATTATAATGATATAATACAATGAAAAGGGAGAGACAAATATGATCTATATTATCGGTTTTTTAGTCACTTTAGTTTTTGTTGTCTTAATCATGCCGAAAATGATTGATTTTCTACATAAAATAAAATTTGGACAAACAGAAAGAGAAGAAGGATTGGATTCTCATAAAAAGAAAAATGGTACACCAACAATGGGTGGTATTGTATTTATTGTAGTTCCTGTTATTGTTTTTTTATTGTCTTGTCTTGCAGGATGGGTTGAATTGAATCTAAATGCCTGGATTTTGATTTTAGCTTATGTAGGATATGGTTTGATTGGTTTTATTGATGATTATATTATTGTTGTTAAGAAAGACAATACAGGTTTAAAACCTAAAACTAAGTTTTTGTTACAGTCCATATTAGCTGTTGTTTTTTTCTTGTTATATCAAAGCAATTCCGAATTATCCATTTGGATTCCTATCTGGAATCATACCATTTCATTAGGTTTCTTATATTTTATTTTAGTATTTATTATGTTTACAGCCGAAACCAATGCCGTAAATTTAACAGATGGACTGGATGGTTTATGTGCAGGTCAAATGATTATTGCGCTTCTTCCATTTGTGGTTTTTGCTTTTATTCAAGATTTTAATAATGTAGCTTATTTATTATTACTGGTTATTGCTGCTTTATTAGGTTATTTAAAATTTAATAAACATCCAGCTCAAATTTTTATGGGCGATACAGGTTCCTTGGCTCTGGGTGGTATTTTTGCAGCTACGGGTATGATATTAAAACAGGAAATTTTACTGGTTTTAATTGGATTGGTTTTTGTTTGTGAAACATTAAGTGTAATCATTCAAGTAACGTATTATAGAAAAACAAAGAAACGAATCTTTAAGATGGCGCCTTTACATCATCATTTTGAATTAAGTGGATGGTCAGAAACACAAGTTGTAACACGTTTCTGGTTATTTGGAGCAATTTGTGCAGTGATTGGTTTATTGATTGGAGTGATGTAAAATGGCAAAAGTATTGGTTTTAGGAGCGGCTCGCAGTGGTATTGCAGTCAGTAAGTTATTAAATCAAAAAGGATATGAAACATTCATTACAGATATGAAAGCCATTGATTGTAAAGAAGAATTAATAGAAATGGGAATACATGTCTTTGACAATGGTCATCCAGATTGTTTAAAAGATATTGATTTTGAATTTGTAGTTAAAAATCCTGGTATTCCGTATCGTGTAGAATGGATTCAATATTTTTTAAAGAAAAATGTTCCCATTTATACAGAAATTGAAATTGGATATCGATTTGCACCAAATTTTACATATGGAGCGATTACGGGAACAGATGGAAAAACAACAATTACTACGTTATTGTATGAGATGTTACAAAAAAATAAAAAGGCATTGGTGGCCGGTAATATTGGTACGCCTTTATCGGAATTGGTTTATCAATATGGAAACGAAACAAAAGATGTGGCTTTGGAATTGAGTAATTTTCAATTACTGGGCATGACTTCTTTTCGGCCTTTGGTTTCCACTGTCACAAATTTAGCACCGGATCATTTGGATTATATGGATTCTTTAGATGAATATTATAGTTCGAAAATGAAGATTTACCAGAATTGTATGGAATCGGATTATTTTATTCGTAATGTGGATGATGAAAATATTGTGAAATATGCTATAAATATTCCTTGTAATGTGATTGATTTTTCTTTAAAAAGAGAAGATGTAGATTTATATCGTAAAGGGCATTATGCATATTATAAAGATATTTGTTTATTCGATATTGATGAATTAAAGATTGTAGGAGACTTTAATTGTGGAAATGCAATGATGGCTTCTTGCATGGCTTATTTGATGGGTGTTTCTTTAGAAGATATTCAAGACGTGATTTCTTCTTTTAAAGGCGTGGAGCATCGTATTGAATATATTGCAACAATAGATGATGTACGATATTATAATGATACAAAAGCAACGAATACACATGCGGCTTGTGCTGCTTTATCGGCTTTTGATCGTAATTTAATTTTATTATGTGGGGGAAAAGATAAACATATTTCTTTTGATGATATGAAGGCGTTTGATTCCATTGTGAAGCATTGTTTTTCTTTTGGACAAACAAAAGAAAAGTTTAAAGATATTTTCACAAATCAAACTTCTTGCCAAACTATGCAAGAAGCATTTGAACATGCAGTTGCAGTGGCAAAACCAGGGGATACTGTCCTGCTGAGTCCTGCTTGTTCTAGTTTTGATCAATTTAAAAATTACGAAGTTCGTGGAGAAATCTTTAAACAAATGGTTCTGGATTACGCTAAGAAAAGGAGCGAAGAATGAGTTTTATTTTGGATCTGATCAAAACCATTGTATTGGGAATCATTCAGGGAATTACAGAGTGGTTGCCAGTCAGTAGTACAGGGCATTTGATTTTATTTGATAGTTTGTGGCCATTATCTCCACCTGAATTTTTTACGGTATTTAAAGTAGTTATTCAGTTTGGTAGTATTTTAGCTGTTTTGTTTCTGTATTTTAAGAAATTGAATCCATTTGATTCTTCAAAAAATAAAAAACAGAAACAAGATACGTTTCGTCTATGGTTAAAAGTAATTGTTGGTGTAATCCCGGCAGGTGTCATTGGTTTATTACTGGATGATATCATTGAAGGCTATTTATCGGCTAATTTTGTGATTGCAGTGGCTTTAATCGCATATGGAGTCATTTTTATTGTTGTTGAAAAAAATCCAAAACCTGTCACGATTTCTAAATTGGAACAATTGGATTATTTGACATCCTTAAAAATTGGATTCTTTCAATGTTTAGCTTTAATTCCAGGAACCAGTCGATCTGGAGCTACTATTTTAGGTGGTCTTCACTGTGGTTGTTCACGTTATGTTGCCAGTGAGTTTTCATTCTTTATTGCCATACCTGTTATGGCAGGAGCTAGTTTATTGAAACTGGTTAAATATTTTATGGCCTATGGAATGTTTACTTTTTCACAATTTGTTTTATTGATTATAGGAACAACCATTAGTTTCTTTGTCAGCGTCTTTGCAATTCGTTCTTTATTAAATTATGTTCGTAAACATAGTTTTACAATTTTTGGTTATTATCGAATTGCATTGGGTGTATTTGTTTTATTATTTTTCTATATTCTATAAGGGGCTGTAACGAGTAAATAACCCTAAAATAAAAAAATTGCGCTAATCATAGT
>NZ_JBJEEY010000160.1:0-4927 GCF_051873555.1 Floccifex sp.
TTCCTATTTATACAGGTGTTGAAGGAGAAGAAAACCAGGGATTATGTTCTGGTACAGAAAACTGCTGGGCAGTTAATAAAAATGCTTCTGAAGAAGATATCAACGCAACAATTGATTTCATGACTTGGCTGGTTACTTCTGAAAAAGGAACAACTATGATGGCTGAACAATTTGGTGAAATTCCTTATAAACAAGCTGCTGAAAATAAAAACGTATTCTTCCAGGCTGCAAAAGCTTGTATCGATGAAGGTAAATATTCTGTTTCATGGGCATTTAACTATACTCCAAATGTTGATCAATGGCGTGCCGGATTAGTATCTGCTATGAATCAATATGACAATGGTGGTTCTTGGGACGATGTTGTTGCTGCATTCGTAGATGGATGGGCTACTCAATATAAAGCTGCTCAAGAATAAATTAAAATATTCAATGAGGGATGAATGAATCATTCATCCCTTTTTTTAAAAAGGAGACGTTATGAAGAAGAAAAAAATACATGATAGTGCAACGGTAAATTCGAAATTGATTCGTAAACCGATTGAACGTTGTTTTCTTGTTTTCCTGGCTCCAACTTTAGCTGCATTTACAATTGGATTTGTATATCCATTTTTAAAAGGATTTTATTTATCATTTTGTAAATTCCAAACGACTTCCAATGCGACTTTTGTTGGAATTCAAAACTATATTAATGCCATGAATGATCCATCTTTTACACACGCATTCTGGTATACGGCACTGTATGCCATTGTTTCTTTGTTGTTAATCAATGTCATTGCCTTTGTCATTGCTTATTTTTTAACACAAGGAATTAAGGGAGCCAATATTTTCCGTACCGTATTCTTTATGCCAAATTTAATTGGTGGAATTGTTTTAGGATATATTTGGAGCATGATTTTTAATGGAATTCTTTCTCGCTATGGAACATCCATTTTAATGGAAACAAAATATGGATTCTGGGGTTTGATTATTTTAATGTGCTGGCAGCAAATTGGATATATGATGATTATTTATATTGCCGGTTTACAAGCAATTCCTCAAGATATGATGGAAGCCGCTAAAATTGATGGAGCCAATCGTATTCAGACATTATTCCATATCACAATTCCAAATGTGATGCCTTCTATTACAATTTGTATGTTTTTATCTTTGACCAACGCATTTAAGTTATTTGATCAGAACCTGGCTTTAACCGGTGGACAGCCATATAATTTCTTGCCAGGAGGAGAAGTTGTTCGAACAACCGAAATGCTGGCCTTAAATATATATAATACATTCTATGGACAAAATACATCGGCACGTGGAACAGCACAAGCCAAAGCTGTCATTTTCTTTATTCTAGTTGCGGCGATTTCCATTGCGCAATTAAGTGCAACACGTAAGAAGGAGGTGCAACAATAATGGCAAAAGAAAAGAAAATAAAAGGAAGTGGACAATCCGTTGGATCGGATAAAACATTAAAAATGAGTTTAACAGTCATTTTTAGTTTTATTTCCATTGTCTATGTTTTACCTGTATTCTTTGTATTGTTGAACTCTTTTAAAGCCAATACATATGTTAAAACACGTACTTTTGCCTGGCCAGATTCTGAAACATTTGTTGGATGGGCCAACTATATCAAAGGATTTACATTTGGAAATTATCCATTCTTAAAATCTGTCTGGTATTCTGTATTTATCACCATTGCTTCTACGATACTTATTTTATTATGTACATCGATGGCAGCCTGGTTCATTGCACGTGTTAATAATTTATTCTGTAAAATTTGTTACTATTTGTTTGTATTCTCAATGGTTGTACCATTTCAAATGCTGATGTTTACACTGGCAAAAACAGCTGATACACTTCATTTAAATACACCATATACAATTCCTATTATTTATTTGGGATTCGGAGCTGGTTTAGCAGTCTTCATGTTTTCGGGATTCATCAAAAGTATTCCATTAGAAATAGAAGAAGCCGCTGCCATTGATGGATGTGGACCTATTCGTACATTCTTTAGTGTTGTTCTTCCAATGTTAAAGTCAACGATGATTTCAACAGGTATTCTGGAAATCATGTGGGTTTGGAATGACTATTTACTTCCTTATCTTGTATTGGATCGAACAAAATATATGACAATTCCAATTCATATTCAATATTTACAAGGAAGCTATGGATCTGTGGATTTAGGTGCCATTATGGCTTTAATAACATTAAGTATTATTCCAATTATTATTTTCTATTTAACATGTCAAAAATATATTATAGCAGGTGTAGCCGCTGGAGCTGTTAAAGGTTAATATGAATCGGAGTAGTGGAATTTTAATGCCAATCTTTTCGCTTCCTTCTAATTATGGAATAGGAACGATTGGAAAAGCTGCTTATGAATTTGTTGATTTTTTATACAAAGCCAATCAAAAATATTGGCAAATTCTTCCTGTTGGATCCATCAGCTATGGAAACTCACCTTATCAAAGTTTTTCTTCCTTTGCGGGAAACCCATATTATGTGGATTTAGATATGTTAATTGAAGAAGGACTTCTATTAAAAAGTGAAGTAGAATCCATTACCTGGTCAAAAAAAGAAGACCAAGTAGACTATGGTTTGATTTATCAACATCGCTTTGATGTTCTTTATAAAGCCTATAAAAGAGGCATAAAAAAAGATCGAAGTGCATTTGATCAATTTGAAAAAGAAAAATTATGGCTGGAAGATTATGCTTTATTCATGGCTTTAAAACGACACTTTCATATGAAAGCCTGGTCAACGTGGCCAGAAGATATTCGTTTACATCAAAAAGAAGCATGCATCAAATATAAAAAAGAGCTAAAAGATGATGTTCAATTTTTTAAATATATTCAGTTTTTGTTCTTCAAACAATGGAACCAGTTAAAAGATTATGCCCATTCAAAAGACATTGAAATAATCGGTGATATACCTGTTTATGTAGCTTTAGACTCAGCTGACGTATGGAGCGAACCACAATGGTTTTATTTAGACGAAAACAATGTCCCTATTGAAGTGGCAGGTTGTCCACCAGATTCATTTAGTGCGGATGGACAATATTGGGGTAATCCATTGTATCGATACGATGCTATGCAAAGAGATGGCTATGGATGGTGGATTCGAAGAGTGGATGGAGCGTTCCAATTATATGACGTTGTTCGTATTGATCATTTCCGTGGCTTTGAATCGTATTGGGCTATTCCATATGGTGCCAAGAGTGCAAAAGAAGGACAATGGAAAAAAGGACCTGGTATGTCATTGATTGGAGTATTGACATCGTGGTTCTATGGAAAATCATTCATTGCGGAAGATTTAGGAGCATTGACTCCAGAAGTTATTCAAATGGTTAAAGATTCTGGTTTACCAGGTATGAAAATCTTATTGTTTGCTTTTGATTCAAGAGAAACAGTCAGTTATATTCCTCATACTTATATTAATAATTGCGTATGTTACATTGGAACCCATGATAATCAAACATGTCTTCAATGGCTAGATGAACAAGACCAAAATGATGTAGAATACGCTAAACAATATATGCATCTTACAAAAGAAGAAGGATACGTTTGGGGAATGGTGCGTACAGGAATGGCATCGGTAGCAAATTTATTTGTTTGTCAGATGCAAGATTATTTAGAACTTGGTAAAGAAGCACGTATCAATTTACCTGGTTCCAGTGAAAATAACTGGCAGTGGCGAATGAAAAAAGGACAAAATACTGCATCTTTAGCCCATAAAATAGCAGATTACACAAAACTTTATGGTAGAGCTTGTCATAAAGATTAGAATGGAGGAAATACAAAATGTCAGGACTGTCTTTACGACATGTAAAAAAAGTATATCCAAATGGCTATGAAGCTGTTCAGGATTTTAACTTGGAAATAGAAGATAAAGAATTTATCATTTTTGTTGGGCCTTCTGGTTGCGGTAAATCAACGACTTTACGTATGATTGCCGGCTTAGAAGAAATCAGTAGTGGGGAAATGTATATTGACGGGAAATTGGTCAATGACATTGAACCAAAAGACCGTGATATTGCCATGGTTTTCCAAAGCTATGCGCTATATCCGCATATGACTGTGCGTGAAAATATGGCATTTAGTTTGAAAATTAAAAAAACACCAAAAGATCAGATTGATAAAGCTGTGAATGAAGCTGCTAAAATTTTGGATTTAGAAGAATTGATGGATCGAAAGCCAAAAGCTTTATCAGGAGGACAAAGACAACGTGTTGCCATGGGACGTGCTATTGTACGTCATCCAAAAGTATTCTTAATGGATGAACCATTATCCAATCTGGATGCTAAATTACGTGGACAAATGCGTGTTGAAATTTCCAGACTTCATCAAAGATTAGGAGCAACTATTATTTATGTTACCCATGACCAGACCGAAGCCATGACTTTGGGAACACGAATTGTTGTTATGAGTAAAGGAAAAGTGGAACAAATTGATACACCACAAAATTTATATAACTATCCAGATAATATGTTTGTAGCGGGATTTATTGGATCGCCTCAAATGAATTTCTTAGATGCACAATGCATTGAAAAGAATGGTCAAATTATTCTTCAATTAGGGCAATATCCAATTGTAATTCCAGAAAACAAAGCCAAAGTCTTAAAAGAACAAGGCTATGTTGGAAAAACAGTGGTTTTGGGAATTCGTCCTGAAGATATTTATGTAGACGATGTTTCAAAAGATAAATATGCCAATTCCAAAATACAATCTGAAATACGTGTCTATGAATTATTGGGGGCTGAAGTTTGTTTACATTTTGATTTCCAAGGCGTAACAATGACAGCTCGTGTTGAAGCGGATACGCCTTATCGAAATGGAGATACAACAGAATTTATGTTTGATCCAGAAAAAATTCATATATTCGATAAAGATACAGAAAAAACAATCACAAATTAGAATCAGTGTATAACTGATTCTATTTTTTT
>NZ_JBJEEY010000161.1:0-4921 GCF_051873555.1 Floccifex sp.
AAGGGAAAAAGTCAATCCCTTCTTTTGCCTGGTTTGATGCACAAGCAGTTGATAATGTTACTGTATCTCCATATCGAACAATAACCGCTCCATCGGCTTGTTTGGCAATTTCACCAGTCTCTACTGTGATCCCCCGACCACAGAAATCAAATTGAAACTCTTGTTTCATCTTTTTTCACCTCATTTTTCGACATTGTTAATCTTAACATAGAAAAGATAAATAGAAAAGAAATAAAAAAAATAATCGAGAATTCTCGACTATTTTCTTAAACCTAAACGAGCAATTAAATCTTTATAACGATCGTAATCAACATCTTTTAAGTAATTCAATAAAGCTTTACGACGACCAACCATTTTCATCAATCCACGTTGTGAATGATAATCATGTTTGTGGTCTTTGAAATGCTCAGTTAAACGATTGATTTGTGCTGTCAATACGGCAATTTGCACTTCAGGAGAACCAGTATCTCCTTCATGACGAGCATATTCTTTCATAATAGCTTGTTTTTCTGCTTTTAATAACATCTTTGTTTCCTCCTATATGCAGTCCTTCTATACCGTGAAAAAGGTCGGAGACTCCTGTTTCTCAGTACAAAAGCCTCTATATTATAACGACATTAATCCAAAAAATCAATAAGAATTGTATTTAAAATGTCTCTTCCTTTTTGTGTACAAGAACAAGTATTTTCATGAATCAAAAAATAGTCTTTATACTTTAAAAGTATATCTTGATATTCTTTATAAAAATCACTTTGATATTTTTCATTAAATGTTTTTACATCCAATCCAAAACTGGTTCTAAGTGACATCATAATGGCTTCAAACTTCTGATCTTCAAGACTTGTATAATCATAGATTCTTTGATTCGGTTGTTTTAAATAGTCTTGATAATTCGATACATGACTATATCGAATATTGTTTTCTTTGCCACAGGCTCCATAGCCAATTCCTATAAAATCCAGGTCCTTCCAGTAACTTAAATTGTGTCTGGAAAATTGATTGTCTAAACAAAAACTGGATATTTCATAGTGTTGATAGTCTTTTAAGGATTCACAAATTATTTCATACATTTGTTCTTCTATATCTGAATCAATGGGTTGTAGTTTTTGTTTTCCAAAAATAGAATTTTCTTCAATTTGAAGAGAATAAATAGATAAATGCGGAAGATGTAAATTCAAAAAACAATCTAAGTCTTCTTTTACTTGTTGTAAAGACTGATTGGGTAGTCCATATATTAAATCAATAGAAATATTGGAAAATCCATATTTTCTTAATAAAGAAATACAATGATAAACATCTTTTACATTGTGCTTTCTTCCAATTTGTTTTAATAAAGAATCATGAAACGTTTGAACGCCTAAACTAATACGATTAATGCCACATTCTTTCATCATTTTTATTTTTTCTTCGGTTATCGAATCAGGATTGCATTCCATAGTCCATTCATAATTTGTTTTTAAATACGGACTAAACATGTGACAGAGTCGATTTATTTGTTCTGTACTTAAACAACTTGGTGTACCTCCTCCAAAATAAAGTGTATCTAAAGATGGAAAAGAAAGAGAATGGATTTCTCTTTCTAATGCATCTAAATAAATGTCTTTATTTTGATCAATTTTTCGACAAAAGTCACAATAAAAACAAATGGAATCACAAAAAGGAATATGAACATAGGCATGCATATTAGTCTTCATCCATCGAAAGAACAGCCATAAAAGCTTCTTGCGGAATTTCGACCGATCCCACCATCTTCATTCGTTTCTTTCCTTCTTTTTGTTTTTCCAGTAATTTCTTTTTACGCGAAATATCGCCTCCATAACATTTCGCCAATACATTTTTGCGAAGAGCTTTGATATTGGTACGTGCAATAACTTTTCCTCCAATAGCTGCTTGTACTGGAATTTCAAATTGCTGTTTAGGAATAATTTCTTTTAATTTAATCGTCATCGCATTTCCACGATGATACGCAAAGTCTTTATAAACAATGGTACTTAAAGCATCAATGACTTGCCCATTTAATAAAATATCCATTTTCACTAATTTACTAGGTCGATAGCCACTGATTTCATAGTCTAATGAGGCATAGCCTTTGGTACAGGATTTCATTTTATCAAAGAAATCAAAGATGATTTCACTTAGAGGAAGTTCATATTTCATCATCATACGAACATCATCTAATACCTGTAAATCCACATACTCTCCTCGTTTCTTTTGACAAAGCTCCATCATAGCACCCACATATTCTTTTGGAACCATAATTTCAGCTGAAACATAAGGTTCTTCAATGTGATCAATGTTTTGAGCCGGTGGTAAAGCAGCTGGATTGTCAATGGCTTCCATTGTGCCATCGGTTTTATATACGTGATAAATAACAGAAGGACTTGTCGCAATCAAATCTAAATTAAATTCTCGTTCCAGTCTTTCTTCGACTACATCCATATGAAGTAAACCCAAGAAACCACATCGAAAACCAAATCCAAGGGCCTGGGATGTTTCGGGTTCAAATTGTAAAGATGCATCGTTTAATTTTAATTTTAATAAAGCTTCTTTTAAATCATCATAGCGAGCATTGTCTACAGGATATAATCCACAATACACCATCGGATTCATTTCTCGATATCCTTTTAATGGTTCACTGGCTGGATTTTGAGCCCATGTAATGGTATCTCCAACTCTTACATTTTCAATATTTTTAATAGCCGCACTAATCCATCCAACTTCCCCTGTACTTAATTCATTTTTTATGACTTCTTTTGGTGTACGAACTCCAACTTCAATGACTTCATATTCAGCACCAGATGCCATAAAACGAATTTTATCTTTTGGTTTTATAGAACCATTTTTTACAGAAACAAAAGCAATAACACCTCGATACGCATCATAAACAGAATCAAATACCAATGCCTGTAAAGGGGCGTTTGGATTTCCAGATGGAGCTGGTAATTTTTCAACAATTTCTTCTAATACTTTATCAACATTCAAACCCGATTTGGCACTGATTTCGACAGCTTGTGAACAATCCAAACCGATTAAATTTTCAATTTCTTCTTTAACGACTTCGGGTTGAGCACTTGGTAAATCAATTTTATTTAAAACCGGTAATATTTCTAAATCATTATCTAATGCCAGATATACATTGGCCAATGTCTGGGCTTGTACACCTTGAGCCGCATCCACAACCAATACAGCGCCTTCACAAGCAGCTAATGAACGAGACACTTCATAGGAAAAATCGACGTGTCCGGGTGTATCAATTAAATGGAAGATATAGTCTTCTCCATTTTTAGCGTGATACATTAATTGTACGGCATTTAATTTAATGGTAATGCCTCTTTCTCGTTCCAAGTCCATAGAATCCAGAATCTGAGAGACCATGTCTCTTTTTTCAACGGTATCCGTTAATTCTAAGATTCGATCGGCTAAAGTGGATTTTCCATGGTCAATATGAGCTACGATTGAAAAATTTCGAATATGACTTTGATCCATATTTTTCCCCCTTTCGATTTTTTATTTTAACATCATTCAACTCTTTCACCAACTAGATTTCGTCCCATTCCATTAAAGAATTGTTTTCCACTTAAAACAGGTTTTCCCTCTATTTGACATTCATCAATCAATAAAATACCTTCTTTTAGATTCAATACAAATCCATTGTCTTGGAGTCCAGAAAATTCATATGGTTTTTCAATCAAACAAGGAAGATAACGAGCTTTTAAAATTTTAAACTTTTTATTTTTGATTTTCACATAAGCTCCTGGTTCTTTTGATAAAGCACGAATTTGATTAAAAATATGCATGTCATCTTGATGTAAGTCAATATGTTCTTCTTCTTTTGAAATCACAGGCGCTAAAGTAGCTTTTGATTCATCTTGTGAAATAAATTGAGCTTGTCCAGTAATTAAAGAATCCCAGTTACGAATCAATAAAATACTGGCAGCCTTTGCCATTTTTTCAAAAATCGAAGAAGAATTATCTTCTAAAGAAATAGAAACTTTTTCTATATCACAAATAGGACCCCCATCCATTTTCGGTGCCATTTTCATCAGTGTCATACCCGATATGGTATCTCCATTCCAAATGGCTCTTTGAATCGGTGCCCCTCCTCTATACTCAGGAAGAAGCGATCCATGTAAATTAATACAGCCATAGACAGGTAAATCCAAAATAATTTTGGGTACCCATTGTCCATAGGCACAAGTCACAATAATATCGGGTTTATAATCTATAATTTTTTGATAGTCTTCTTTTAAACGAACTGGCTGAAATACTTCAATTCCATGAGATATTGCCACTTCTTTTACTTGAGAATAAACAAGAATTTGTTTACGTCCTTTTTTCTTATCCGGCTGGGTAACTACCATTCCTACTTCAATACCTGCTTGTATCATATTTTCTAATAAAGTAGCTGCAATTGCTGGTGTTCCCATAAAAATACAACGAATTTGTTTCATAGTTTTCCTCCAACAATTCGTATTATATCGTATTTTACAAAAATAGTTAATGGATTTTATTGCAAACCAAAAAAGATTTTGTTATAATTTTAAAGCAATTTATGTCAGGAGGTGCAAACCATGCCACAAATCGATTCACAAAAGAAACGTGTAAAAACAAATAACAAAGCTCACATGTTAGTTGTATCTAAAAAATCAGCCATCAAAACAGCAATTAAAAAAGTATTAGCTGCTGTTGAAGCGAATGATAAAGAAGCAGCGATTGCAGCTTACAATGCTTGTAGTTCTAAACTTGACTCAGCTGTAGCTAAAAATGTTTACCATAAAAACTTCGCTAGCCGTCAAAAATCACGTTTACAAACTGCAATCAACAACATGAAGTAATACAAAAAGAAAACCCCGTTTGGGGTTTTTTTGAATATTTAAAACTAGATGAGGTCAAAGTCGACCTTTAAAATCATGAGGTTTTT
>NZ_JBJEEY010000162.1:0-26787 GCF_051873555.1 Floccifex sp.
ATGGCAGTGGAAGTAATCAGAAGTACAGTTTTTCCGGTAAAAGAACAAAGAGGGGTTTGTACAGATCGGCTGAGGGGATACTTATCAATGCGGATGTGAATGGAGCAGCCAATATTCTTAGAAAAGCGGGATATGACACATCAAATGTAAAGCTATCCGGACTGCTGAATCCGAAAATCATCCGATTTGCAGATCTGAACAGTAAGTAACTGTGTAAAAACAGTAGAGGTCGAGTGAACCGGCCATTGTGGAAACAGTACATGGAATATGTATATGCCTGCATAAATCAAAATCCCTGCGGTAGTACAAAAGAGTACATCACAAGGATACCTTATCTGAACTATGTATCAGGTAGGGTAGTTCATAAAATCCGTATATGTATAGTAATTGATGTCCTGAGAAATTTGAATTTCCATTATTTATCTCCTTTTTGTTTATTATATCAAAAAAAATAAGCATCAAAGGATGCTTAAATTGTAAATCCAACTTTTTTATAGACTTTACGGATTTTTTTATTCGCAATGGCATTAGCTTTTTGAGCGCCTTGTGCTAATATTTCATCAATTTTACCACAGGAAATAATGTCATTGTATTTGGCTTGTAAATTGGTTAAGAAATCAGAAACTGTTTGAGCGATTTCTTTTTTTAATTCACCATAACCTTTTCCTTGATATCGAGATACAATGCTTTCAATGGATTCATTTGTTAATACCGATTGAATTGTTAGTAAGTTAGCAAGTCCAGGTTGATTTTCTGGATCGTATTGAATAATTCCAATAGAGTCCGTAACAGCCGACATAATTTTTTTATAAGCCACTTTTGGATCATCTAATAAATCAATGGTTCCTTTTGGATCGGTAACTGATTTCGACATTTTTTTAGTTGGATCTTGTAAAGAATTTATTTTTTGTCCGACTGTACTTGTCAAAGGCTTAGGAATTTTAAATGTAGGAGAATAACGATTGTTGAATCGTTCCGCTAAGTCTCTTGTTAATTCAACATGCTGTGTCTGATCTTTTCCAACAGGAACATAATCCGCATCATATAAAATAATGTCACCAGCCATTAATGGAGGATATGTAAACAATCCAGCTGTAATTCCACTTTCTCCTTTAGCGGTTTTATCTTTATATTGCGTCATTCGTTGTAATTCACCTACATAGGATGTACAAGTCATAACCCATCCTAATTTTGCATGTGCATCGACATCACTTTGTAAAAATAGAGTCGTTTTTTCGGGATCTAGTCCACAGGCTAAATAAAGAGCAATTAAATCTTTTGTGTTTTTTCGTAATTCTTTGGCTTCAATTGGAACAGTGATCGCATGTAAATTGGCTATAAAAATAAATAATTCATATTCTTCCTGGTATTTAATGAATTGAGAAATGGCTCCGATATAGTTTCCAAGATGCAATCGACCGGTTGGCTTGATTCCACTTACCATTCGTTCCATATTATCCCTCCTTATCTTTTGATTATATCATTATAATGTGTATTCGAAAAGAAAATAATATTGACATGAATAGAAAAGAATGATAGGATTAGCATGCAGAGAGGAAGAGTGCTAAAAAGATTGGAAAGGAGTGTTAGATGTGATTATTCTATATACATCTCCGGGATGTGCAAGTTGTCGAAAGGCTAAGCAGTGGTTAAAAGACAACAACATTGAGTTCGTTGAAAAAAATTTATTTACTTCCATTTTAAATAAAGATGAAATTAAATATATTCTTTCGCGTTGTCCAAATGGTACGGAAGACATTATTTCTGTTCGTTCAAAAGCTTTCATGGCATTGAAAAAAGATATTAATGATTTTTCAATCAATGAATTGGTTGAACTCATTCAGAAGAATCCTTCCATTTTAAAGCGTCCGATCATGATTTCAAAACAGAATCTTGTCGTTGGATATGATTCGGATGAAATCACTTCCATGATGCCTGTTGAACTAAGAAATATTATTTCTAATTCTTGTAGTGATGAATGTACGAGTTTTGAATTATGTGGAAAAGTTCGTAGTGAAGCACGTGCTTAATAGCCTGGAAACAGGCTATTATTTTTTTTATTAAAAAAAGAAAACGTTTACAATCACATTGATGATGTTCATTTTTAATGATATATTTAAAGAAGAAAAGATACAAGGAGGAAGTTATGTCTAAAAAATATGTATATCTCTTTAGTGAGGGAAATGCATCCATGCGCGAATTGTTAGGAGGAAAAGGAGCCAACTTGGCGGAAATGACAAATATTGGTTTGCCAGTTCCACAAGGTTTTACAATCACGACAGAAGCTTGTACACAATATTATGAAGATGGAAAAATCAATGATGATATTGTTGCACAAATTGAAGAAGGCATTGTGAAAATGGAAGAAATCACTGGAAAGAAATTTGGTGATTTAGAAAATCCTTTATTGGTTTCTGTTCGTTCAGGGGCTCGTGCCAGCATGCCTGGAATGATGGACACAATTCTTAACTTAGGATTAAATGAAGAAGTCGTTGAAGTTATTGCCAAGAAAACTGGAAATGAAAGATGGGCTAGAGACTGTTATCGTCGTTTCATTCAAATGTATTCTGATGTTGTAATGGAAGTTGGGAAAAAATATTTTGAAGTTTTAATTGATAAAATGAAAGAAGAACGCGGAGTTACTCAAGACATTGATTTAACAGCTGCGGATTTAAAAGACTTAGCGAATCAATTTAAAGCGGAATATAAAGCAAAAATTGGGGTTGATTTCCCAGATGATCCAAAAGAACAATTATATGGAGCTATCAAGGCTGTTTTCCGTTCTTGGGATAATCCACGTGCTAACGTATATCGTCGTGACAACGATATTCCTTTCTCTTGGGGAACAGCTGTTAACGTACAGGAAATGGCTTTTGGTAACTGGTCAGATGAATCAGGTACTGGTGTAGCCTTTACACGTGATCCAGCTACGGGTGAAAAGAAATTAATGGGTGAATTCTTAATTAATGCCCAGGGAGAAGATGTTGTAGCTGGTGTTCGTACACCTCAACCTATTTCTGCTTTAAAAGATGTAATGCCTGAAGTTTATGATCAATTTGAAAAGGTATGTAACATTCTGGAAAATCATTATCATGATATGCAGGATATGGAATTTACAATTCAAGATCGTAAATTATATATGTTACAAACTCGTAATGGAAAACGTACAGCCCAGGCTGCTTTAAAAGTGGCTTGTGATTTAGTCGATGAAGGTATGATTACGCCAAAAGATGCTGTTTTAATGATTGATCCTCGTAATTTAGATACTTTATTACATCCTACTTTTGATCAAAAAGCATTAAAAGAAGCACCTGTTTTATCGAAAGCTTTAGGAGCAAGTCCAGGAGCTGCTTGTGGTAAGATTGTATTTACTGCTGAAGATGCAAAAGCATGGGCAGCTCGTGGCGAAAAAGTTGTTTTAGTTCGTTTGGAAACTTCACCAGAAGATATTGAAGGAATGAAATCTGCACAAGGTATCTTAACAGTACGTGGTGGTATGACTTCTCATGCGGCTGTAGTGGCTCGTGGAATGGGGACTTGCTGTGTATCTGGATGTGGTGATATTTCAATGGATGAAGAAAATAAATGCTTTACTTTAAAAGGTAAACTCTATAAAGAAGGCGATCCAATTTCTATAGATGGATCCACTGGAAATATTTATGACGGTATTATTCCAACTGTAGATGCGACAATTGGTGGTGAATTTGGACGTATCATGGCATGGGCTGATGAATATCGTACAATGAAAGTTCGTACAAATGCTGATACACCTAAAGATGCAGCAAAAGCCATTGAATTAGGAGCACAGGGAATTGGTTTATGTCGTACAGAACATATGTTCTTTGAAGCCGATCGAATTGCTGCTTTCCGTGAAATGATTTGTGCGGATACTTTGGAAGAAAGAGAAGTGGCATTAAATAAAATTTTACCAATGCAGCAACATGACTTTGAAGAATTGTATAAAGCATGTAATGGATATCCAGTAACAATTCGTTTCTTGGATCCACCTCTACATGAATTTGTCCCAACAGAGGAAGAAGACATTGCTTTATTGGCACAATCCCAAGGAAAATCCGTTGAACAAATTAAAGCTATTATCGACAGCTTACATGAATTCAACCCAATGATGGGTCATCGTGGACTTCGTTTAGCCGTTACGTATCCAGAAATTGCCAAGATGCAAACACGTGCCGTTATTCGTGCTGCCATTGAAGTCAATAAAGAAAATCCAGATTTGAATGTGGTTCCTGAAATCATGATTCCATTAGCTGGGGATTCAAAAGAATTAAAATATGTAAAAGATATTGTAATCGCAACAGCAGATGAAGAAATTGAAAAAGCTGGTGTTGCATTAAAATATGAAGTCGGAACAATGATTGAAATTCCTCGTGCAGCTTTAACAGCTGATGAAATTGCTCAACAAGCGGATTTCTTCTGTTTCGGTACAAACGATTTAACACAAATGACATATGGATTCTCAAGAGACGACGCAGGTAAGTTCTTAACTTCTTATTATGATCGTAAAATCTTTGAACAAGATCCATTTGCGAAATTAGATCAAATTGGTGTTGGTAAATTGATGAAGATTGCGATTCAATTAGGAAAAGAAAGCAATCCAAATCTTCACTTAGGAATTTGTGGAGAACACGGTGGAGACCCTGCTTCTATTGAATTCTGTAATGAAATCGGATTGGATTATGTATCTTGTTCACCTTATCGTGTACCAATCGCAAGATTAGCTGCTGCACAAGCTTCCATCAAACAAAGTAAATAAAATATAAATCCGGGAATTTCTTCCCGGATTATTTTATGGTTGAAAATATATATGACCACCCTTGTATCAATCGACCAATACAAATACTAGATACAATCGTACCAATTCCAATTCCTATAATTTTTCCTTCAAAAATTATAGAAAGAATAATACTAATTAGTAGTAAACTTATATCAAATCCATTTTTCACATTACAAAATGGAACTCTATAAACTTCAGAAATTGTTTTGACAATACCATCTCCTGGATTTAATATTAGATTTGTAATCGTTGTACAATAAACGCCAAATGAAATACAAAGTAAAGCAAAGATTAATAAAAGAAATGGATAATTGAATTCGATAGATTGAAATAAAAATGAATAGAAATCGGTTAAGAATCCAAATACAATAGATAAAGGAATCTCTAAAAGAAATTCTTTTTTTATTTTCTTACAAAGTATGCTTTGAATCAAAATAAAGAATAAATACCAGATAATAGATGATAAACCAAACGAAATTGAAAAAATAATAGAGCATACATAAATGATACTTGATAAAGCTGCGACTCCAAGTTCTGTTTTTAAATTTAAAACAATTCCAATGGCTAAGATATTTAAACCAAATAAATATAGAATATACTTTTTCATACAATCATTATAAATTTTTATTAATAATTTTCTAATATGAATAAATTATTTTATAATAATATAAAGTTATAAAAGGAGTCTTTATGAATTTAAATCAATTGAATTGTTTTCTTAAAGTGGCTGAGAATTTAAGTTTTACCAAGGCAGCAGAACAACTGTATATTTCTCAAACCGCCGTAACCAATCATATAAAAAATCTAGAAAATGAAATTGGGTTTCTTTTATTTGAACGAAATAAAAAAAGGGTTGAATTAACAAAGGAAGGATTTCGATTTCTTTCTGAAGTATATAAATTAAAGAATAGTATGGATTCTATACTAAAGGTAGTTGATCAAATTCA
The DNA here is from genome assembly GCF_051873555.1 of Floccifex sp. Classification (GTDB taxonomy): domain Bacteria; phylum Bacillota_I; class Bacilli_A; order Erysipelotrichales; family Erysipelotrichaceae; genus Floccifex. The sequence goes on from NZ_JBJEEY010000162.1 coordinate 5,743, forward strand.
AAAAGGGGAAACAAATAGTATTCGGTTAGGGTATATCAAAGGCATTGAAAATGATATTTTAATTCATCTATTAGGTGATTTTTATCAAAAAGAAGAAGTTGAGTTTCAATTATTACTGGGAAATCAATTGTCTTTAAAAAAATTGTTAGAAAGAAATGAAGTCGATGGTATTTTTTCGTATAATCCTGATTTTAGTGATGATTATCATTCTATTTTGCTTAAATCTTATCCTTTTTATTTAGCTGTTAGTGAAAAGGATTCTTTATCAAGTAAAGAATGTATTTCTTATCGGGAATGTATTAATAAAACAAATGTATCATTTGATAGTACTATCAATCAGGAAAATCCAGATTTGATTCAAACTTTATTACATGTAGCCATTCATTCTTGTAGTGCCATTGTGCCTTCATTTGCGATTCATTATACAGACTATACAAAATATATAAAATTTATTCCAATTGTGGATTGTCTGCAAACATTTGATATTTATTTTGTTTATAATGAATATCAAAAAAATTCTTTATTTATACATTTTTTGAAACAAATAGAACATTTTAAGGAGAAATCAAAATGAATTTTAAAAAATTATTTCATTTAGAAATTGTAATTTATATTGTTTTCTGGATCCTTGGATTCTATCGAAACATTATTATTCAGAATATTGAAGGCATTGGAATGGGATTTGTTGCCATTTTTACACCATTGATTATTCCTATATTATTTAAAATATTTCATTTTCAACCTTTTTATGAAATTTATTCTATAAATATAGCTTTTGTGTTTTTTGCGTCTTTAATTGGAAGTTGTTTTCAAGGCTATAAAGTCCCTTATTTTGATAAAGTCGTACACTTTTGTTCAGGATTATTTGCGACATGTCTTGCGATGATGTTGTTTTATAAAATAAAGGAAACAAATTATGTCAAAGATAAACAAGACTATAAAATCTTTTTATTATTTATCAATGCTATAAATTGCAGTATTGCCGTAATTTGGGAATTCTTTGAATTTGCGATGCTGGTTTTCTTTAACAACGATTGCATTAGAAATCATGCTACAGGTGTTTATGATTCCATGACAGATATGTTATGTGCTTTTATTGCCGGACTATGTTTAACATATTCTGTTATTCGGTATTATAAAAGAGGAAAATCAAATTTCTTTATACGAACTTGTAATACATTTTATGAATTGAATATTCGAAAATAAAATATAGCTAGATTAGTGGAACAAAAAAATTTGGATAGCCCAAAAAGATTAGGATGCTTTGGTTTTTTTTTATAAATACTTTGTCTGTCAAAATAATTTTGTGTATATTTTATATGAAAGAGAGAAGAAGTATGGGAAAAGAAATATTTGAAATCACATCCAAAGCTATGGAACAAGAACAAAATAAAAACTATAGAAGGAGTCAATATCTATGGGAAAGTGCATTGATTGAAATTGTAGAACAAAAAGAATCGGATTGGGCTGGTTTTTCATTGGTAGTTTTAACACATATTTATGAAATGATGACAAATCATTTTAACTTTAAAGCTGAAAATTCAGTGGATCACTTAAAACACAAACACAAATATAAACCAGCAGGTCATTGGGAAGATGTTATAAATTTAGATAATAAAATTAAATCATTACATAGTTCAACATTTTCAATGATATTAAGATTAATCGTAGCTATTGTTTTAATCTTATTATTTTTTGTCTTTGTATCGTATCCATTTAGTTCATTAGAAATCGATTTTATGGTAGGTGTTGGTTTAATTTTATGTTTTGGAGTTGCGATCGTTGTTGGTTTATCAACCAATATCATTGTTGGATTTATATCCATTTTCATTACATTTTTTATCTATGATTTTCTATGTCAATTTGTCAGCAATATACTACATTTAGCCGATTCCGATTTAGGTATGCTTTATATTTGCCGCTTTATTGTAGTCATTGTTTCTATCTTTCTTATTTATTCCATTTTCAAAAGTATATCTAATAATAAAGAAGCCAGTCGCTTACAAATTCAAATGTATAGAGAAGATATCAATCTAAAAGAACACACACAACAAATATATAAAGCGACTTGTCAAATATGCGATGAATTTACTAAAGAAGATTTAAGAGAAGTAGCAGCCATCCAAACGAAAAGAGCTTATATTGAATCCGATATATATGGATTTAATCTTGTGAATGAAAAATCAAATTTAGAAGATAGTTTATATTTATTATTTGAAGCCTTAGTGATGAAAGACTACTACAAAGATATGAGAGACTAAAATAAAGATTCTTTTTTCAGAAATGAGAAAAGAATTTTTATTGAATCGTAACGTATTTTAGGTATAAATTTAAGTTAGAATAAAATATTTGATTCTATTCATGTAGTCATATACGTAAAAATAATTACACTTGTTTTTTCAAAATTAAATCGATAAAATGAATATAGAAAGCGCTTACATTTAAGCAAGAGGTATTTTATGGAACTTCAAAAAATCATTTATCAAGTTCAAGATGGAATCGCAACCATTACCATGAACTACATGAAAAATCTAAACGCAATTGATGAACAAATGGCCGATGAATTAATGTATGTCGTTAATGAAGCGGAAAACGATCCAAATGTAAAAGTTGTTGTAATCAAAGGAGGAAGTAAAGCCTTTTCAGCAGGTGGTGATATTGGATATTTTTATCAATTAATTCAAAACGGTGGCGATGTAAACATGGATGACTTAATCGCTAAAGTTGGAATTGTAGCCGATGGATTAAAGAAAATGAGTAAAATTGTCATTACATCCGTTTGTGGAGCTGCTGCTGGGGCAGGTGTATCCCTTGCCTTGGGTGGAGATTTCTTAATTTGTGCTGATAATGCCAAATTTATCTTAGCCTTTGTGAATTTAGGCTTGGTTCCAGATACAGGTGCCACTTATTTATTATCAAAAAGTATTGGAGCCACTCGTACAATGGAATTAGCTGCTACAGGAAGACCTGTCAGTGCACAGGAAGGAAAAGACTTAGGCTTTGTTTATAAAGTATGTGAAGTGGATCAATTGGATGAAGTGACAATGAAATTCGCTCAAAAAATTGCTCGTGGACCACTTATTTCTTATAAAAATATCAAAAAACAAATTTATAATAGCGTTTATGCAGACTACAAAGACTGGTTAGATCAAACAGAAATTCCTACACAAAGAGAATGCGCAGCTTCTATGGATTTCCAGGAAGGTGTAAAAGCTTTTATGGAAAAGAGAAAACCAACTTTTGAAGGAAAATAGAAAGGTATTACAATGAAAAATAAAGTATCAACTCTACAACAATGTCTCGATGTGATTCATGATGGACAAACCATTTTATTTGGTGACTGGCATGGAGAAATCTCAGCCGAAGAAATTATTACAGGAATGATTGAAAAAGGAGTCAAAGATATTGATGCTGTTGCGGTAAGTGGTGGAATGCCCGATCAAGGTGTGGGTCGATTAATTGTAGAACATCGTGTTCGTTCTTTAAAAACAACACATATTGGATTGAATCCTGTTTGTAAAGATCAAATGGTTGCCAACGAACTGGAAATTGAATTTATCCCACAAGGAACCTTTGCCGAAAGAATTCGATGCGGAGGCTATGGTTTAGGTGGTTGTTTGACACCTACTGGATTAGGAACCGATGTCGCCATTGGAAAAGAAATTATTACAGTAGATGGAAAAGACTATTTATTAGAAAAACCAATTCGAGGTGATGTAGCAATCATTAAAGCATGGAAAGCAGATACAGCTGGAAATATTCAATTCCGTATGGTAGGACGTGCTACCAATTCTTACATTGCTTATGCAGCTGATACAGTGATCTGTGAAGTTGAAGAACTTGTTGAAGTGGGTCAACTATCTCCAGATGAAATCGATGTACCAGCTCCAGTTATTGACTTTATTTATGTTCGTCAAGGAGAAAAGAAACCAATTTGTCCAATGTGGATTAAAGCCAAGGCAAAAGCCGAAGCCAAAGCAAAACAAGGAGGTAAATAAGATGGCATTAACAGGACGCGCTCTCATCGCATCTCGATGCGCAAAATTTTTTAAAGATGGAGACTTAGTCAATCTGGGAATTGGTCTACCAACGATGTGTGTCAACTATTTACCTGAAGGCGTTGAATTATGGCTGGAAGCTGAAATTGGTATTGTTGGATGTGGCCCTACACCAAAATGGGATGACGTTGATCCCGATTGTTTTGATGCTGGGGGACAACCTACAACCATTATTAAAGGAGGAAGCGTTGTAGATCATGCTGATTCCTTTGGATTGATTCGTGGAGGACACGTAGATGCAGCTGTTTTAGGAACACTTCAAGTGGATCAGGAAGGAAACATAGCAAACTGGATTATTCCAGGAAAACTGGTTCCAGGAATGGGTGGTGCCATGGATTTATGTGCTGGGGTAAAACGAATTGTTGTCGCAACCGATCACTGTGAAAAAAGCGGTAAATCTAAAATTCTAAAAAAATGTACACTTCCTTTAACAGGTGCAAAATGTGTAACGGATATTGTAACAGAAAGAGCATACTTTGAAGTGACAAAAGAAGGCTTAATTCTAAGAGAAATTGCACCAGGTTATAGTGTAGAAGATATTCAGGCTTGTACAGAAGCTGACTTTATTGTCAGTGAAGATTTAAAAGTTATGGAATAAGAGAAAATCAATCGATTTTCTCTTTTTAAGTATTATAATAAATTTATGAAATTTACTGTTAAACCATTAGATGAAACCAATATAGACCAAATCTATTCTTTATGTCTATCCAATCCTTTTTATTATGAATGTCAACATCAAACATGTACTAAAGAAATGATTATAGAAGATTTAAATGCACTGCCACCAGGTAAAGCATTAAAGGATAAATATTTTTTGGGTTATTTTAAAGAAAATCAATTAATTGCTGTAATGGATAGTATTGAAGGCTATCCAACAAAAGAAGATATGTACATTGGATTTTTTATGGTGGATTCCAAGTATCAGAAAAAGGGAATAGGACAAACCATTATTTAAGAATTCATTGATTTTTGTCAAGATTACAATTCTATTCAACTTGCCTGGTTAATAGATAATAAACACGCTGCTTCTTTTTGGAAAAAGCTTGGATTTCAAGAAATACAAAGAACTTATAGTTTAAATTATAAAGAAGTGATCAGCGCTAAATTGAATCTAAAAACAATGAAGTAAAATGCAAACGTCTAAAGTTAAGACGATTTTATAGATATATCTAAAATAGTTCTAGAACCGATTAAAATATTTATAAGCATGTGATATGTGTATGATTACATTCTACGGATTGTTTTTACATGTATTGAAAAGGTAGTCAAATAAGAATATAATATGAATACCAATAAGACGAGGAGATATGGTTATATGAAAAGTGCAATTTCAATTAGGCCATCCAAAGACCTTCGGACAAATTATGCTCAAATATCTGCTTTATCAAGAAAGAATCCTGTGGCAATTACAGTAAATGGAAAAGAGGATACTGTCGTGATTTGTCATTCTGATTTTATTGAACTGCAGAATTATATCATGGAGCTAGAATCAAAACTTGCTGTTTATACGCATTTGGCTCAAGCAGCTGATGATCTGAAACTTGGAAGGGTTCAAAACATGGATCAAGCATTAGATGACATACTGTCAGAATTAGATGGACTTGAATTATGAATTACATTGTGAGACTTACAGATACTGCAAAACAGGATTTAAGCGAGATTTTATTTTGGATTGCCAATCAGTCTAAAGATAAGGAAATCGCAAAGCATTTTGTAGAAGAGTTAATGAAAACGTGTAAAAAACTGGGTACTTTTCCTAATATGGTAGCATTCCCTAAAGACAGAATTATCCGCAGTGCTGGATATCGATTTATCATCCACAAGGATTATTTAATTTTTTATCTAGTTGATGAAGAGGAAAAACAAGTAAATATTATGGCAATATTCAATGTCAAAAAGGATTATATGCGCGTTATGAAAAAATATATCTGAGTCAAAAGATTAATACAAAAGCATCTTGGAAAAATCCAGGATGCTTTCGTATTTCATAGGATAAAACTATATTATTTTTAAATATATTCAATAGGCAGAGCCACTAAGTTTTCACGTAAATGAGTTTTTTTATCAATTAAACAAAGTATTGTACCCATTCCTCTTTTTTTATCTGGAATTTTATCCAGGATACTGTTTGCAGATGCCATGTTCGCTTTTGGATTTCCTGTCATTTTTATTTCAACAGGATATAGAATTCCATCTTCTTCAATAATCAAATCAATTTCATTTTCATTGGAAACATTACGATCCTTTTCACGATAATAAAAAATATTAAAACGATATTCTCTTCCTTCATTCGAATATGACTTCAATATTTCAGATACAACAAAAGTCTCAAACATATTTCCGGCAACAGCTGAATTTTTCAATGCATCTGCTGTTAACCATCGAGTTAAATAACAAGCCAATCCTGTATCTCTAAAATAAATCTTAGACGCTTTGGTTGCTCTTTTTAGAGAACTTGCACTATAAGGCTGCAATAAATAAACAATTCCTGTTCTTTCTAAAATAGAAATCCATTTTTTTACAGTTGGTTCACTAACACCAATTTCATTCGCAATATTTGTATAATTTAGTATTTCTCTAGTTCTGGCAGCCACCGCAATTAAAAATTTTGTAAAGGTTATACTAACAGCTGAAATAAGCTCATGAATCTTTTTCTAAATACGTTGCGACATAGGAAGAATAAAAATCTTGCCAGTCTCTATCAATATCATATAGTTCTGGATAACAACCTTTATGAATCAAATTCCAAATTGAACTATATGAAATCAATTCACTTTCACGTTCTTTTATATATGACTGAGATGGAACAAAATGACGATTAAAAGAAATATGATGGATTTCTCTCAGAGATAATCCGTTTAGTTCAAAAATTGAAACAAGACCAGCTAATGATTCACTTATTCCTTTCATAAGCTCTAATTTTTGAGAGCCAGATAAAATAAATTGACCCCGCTGGTTTGATTCATCTACTTTTATTTTAATTTCTTCAAGAACTGAAATTTCTTTTTGAACTTCATCAATAAAAAGAGGACACGGATTATTTATGAAAAATAGTTTTGGCTCTTCTTTTGCCAGTAATCGTGTCAGACAATCATCAAAATTCGCATAGTTATAGTTTGAACACTCATATTTTATCAAGGTGGTTTTTCCAACTATTGAAGATCCTGTAATGAGTGTGCATTTACTTGCTTGAATTCTAGTATTAAGGATTTTAGATATAGCTCTTTGAATATATGCTATATAGAATACCTCCTATTGTTATAATCCTATTATGATTTGAGTATATAAAAAATAAAGGATTTCTCCTTCATTGAAATTGAAAATAAATAATTTTTGCTTCTTGTGAATGCGCAAAACTAGCTTGAATAAAAGGTAAGTCATTTTCATTTAGCCATTGATTATAGAATGTAGAAACATCATTGACAACTTGATTAAAGTCTTCTAAATCTTCAAATTGAATGACACATTCACTATGATGATTGAAATACGAATCCGATAAAATTGTATTCAAAGATTGTTGAAGATCATCTTCTTTATAAATAAAATGATTTAAATATGTGAAATAATTATATTTTGTACCCCTTGTTTCTGGAACATTAAATAAAGAAGACTGCAAAGAATAACTGGAACGAATCAAATCATCCGTTACATTAAAATAAGCATATAACTTATAGGCTTCATCTTCTTTTCGATTGGTATCCGAAGTACAATCTACACTATAGTATTCATCTTCTAAATGCACAATATTCCAGGCATGTCCATTTTGTTGAGTCTTGGCATAGCCTCCAACTGTGATGCAGGAAATACCACATTCATTTAAAATCCATTGCATTGTACGACTAATTCCTAAACAAGCTGCCTGATTTTCTATGAATACACCATAAATACTGGAATAATGTGTTGTTTGTTCGTTATAGTTACAATGATTCACAATATAATCATACACAAACAATTCTTTATGAAAATCATCTAAATCATTTACTTGATACACAATATTATCGATTTCATTTTGAATTTGAATCAGACTATTTTGATATAAATTTTCATCCATGATATAAGTGATATCCATGCTGACTAATTCTTTCGTACTTTGAATCCAATTATAAACCACATTGCTGGAACCATTGGTTGTAAACTGATAAATTTCTGGACAATCATATTGAATCAATTCCAGTAATTCCAAAGGACGATTCTGGTCTTCAAATTCCAATCCAATTTCAATATTTTCTTTAAAATTCATCAATCCATTATAGGCCAATAAAACAAAAGCCAAGTCTTCATCTTTCAATTGACTTAAAAAATACCGATTTTCAAAATCCGGTATGGAATATTCTTGTAGTACTTGTTCAATGACTTCATTTTGTTTATGAAAAGAAAAAAGAGATTGAAAATTAGAAAGAAGGGAACAACCCGATAATGAAAGCACGAAAAAAAAGAGTATTAGTTTTTGAAATAATTTTTTCATATATCTATTCTATAAAAGAATTAAGGAATTATCAAATGATAATTCCTTAATCCATATTTGTATATTCCATTAAATACGAATCCACTTCACGAGCACATTCCTTGCCTTCATGAATGGCCCATACGACTAACGATTGACCACGACGAACATCTCCTGCCGCAAAGATATTCGATTCACTGGTCTGATATCGATTCGCTTGTGTAGAAATCGTATTTCGTGGTGTCATATCAAGATGGAAATCTTCATTAATATAGCTTTCCATCCCCGTAAAACCGGCTGCAATCAATAATAAATCACATTGAAGTGTTTGTTCACTGCCTTCAACAGGCACCATTTTTCGATTTTCAAATTTAATTTTTGTGGTTTTAACTTGTGTAATCTTTCCTTTTTCACTAATTAATTCGCTTAAAGTTGTTTCATAAATACGAGGATCTTCTTTAAATAAAGCAATGGCTTCTTGTTGACCATAATCTGTTTTGCAGACATTTGGCCATTCTGGCCAAGGATTGTTTTCTGTTCTTTGATCCGGTGCCTTTGGCATCATTTCAATTTGAACAACACTTTTCGCACCTTGTCGTAAAGCCGTACCAACACAGTCATTTCCTGTATCTCCACCACCAACAATAACTACATTTTTATTTTTGGCACTAATCATAGGACTATGATCCAATAAATTTTTTGTAGACTTTGTTAAGTAATCCACCGCAAAATATACACCATCTATATCTCGATTAATGACATTGATATCACGTGCCTGTTTAGATCCACAGCACAATACAATGGCATCAAATTCTTTTAGAAGATCTTCTTTTTTGATATCTTTACCTACATTGGTATTCAAACAAAATTGAATGCCTTCTTCTTTTAATAATTCAATTCTTCGATCAATAAATTGTTTTTCCAGCTTCATGTTTGGAATTCCATACATTAATAAACCACCAGGACGATTTTCTCTTTCAAAAACCGTAACATTGTGTCCTCTTTTATTTAATGTATAGGCACAAGCTAAACCAGAAGGTCCACTGCCAATAATAGCTACTTTTTTATCAGAACGAATTTTAGGTGGATTGGCTTTCATCCATCCATTTTGATAAGCCGTTTCAATAATAAAGTATTCATTATCATGAATGGTAACAGGATCGTCATAAATACCATTGATGCACGCTTTTTCACAAAGAGCAGGGCATACACGCGATGTAAATTCTGGAAATGGATTGGTCTTTAATAAACGAGAAAGCGCATGTTGATAATTTCCATTGTAGATTTCATCATTCCATTCTGGAATTAAATTATGTAAAGGACAACCTGTTACTTTTCCTTTTAATTCGATGGCACTTTGACAAAAGGGAACACCACAGTTCATACAACGCGCAGCTTGTTTTGCGCGTTGTTGTGCATCTAAATAAACATGAAATTCGTTATAATTTTTTAATCGATCTAAAGGAGCTATACAATTGTTTTCTTCTCGATCGTATTCTAAAAATCCAGTTGGTTTACCCATATATATCCCTCCTATTGAAAAGCCTGTTCAAAAGCCATCAATTCAGCTTCATCTGAATGGAAGCCTTTATCTTCTAATGCTTTAATTGAATCTTTGATTTTTCGATAATCATTTGGAATGATTTTCTTGAAATTCATTAATTCATCACTAAAATGATCTAATATTTCTTGTGCAATGGTTGAATTTGTAGCTTGTACATGTTCTTTTAATAAACCATATAAAACTTCCTGATCCACTTTTCCTTCTACCATTTCGATGCTGACTAATTCTTTATTGATTCTTTTATATAAATCATGGTCACGGTCTAATACATAGGCAATACCACCGCTCATACCAGCTGCAAAGTTTTTACCAGTTTTTCCTAAAATGACGGCAATACCACCTGTCATATATTCCAATCCATGGTCTCCACATCCTTCTACAACAGCTGTAGCTCCTGAATTACGTACACAAAAACGTTCACCCGCAATTCCTCGAATAAAGGCTTTACCGCTTGTGGCTCCATATAAAGCTACGTTACCAATGATGACATTTTCTTCGGCTTTGAAAACAGATTTTTCATCAGGTGCAATGATTAATTTACCACCCGATAAACCTTTTCCAAAATAATCATTGGCATCGCCTTTTACATCTAATGTCAAACCAGAAGGAATGAAAGAACCAAATGATTGACCGGCTCCTCCATGACAATGCACAATAAATGTATCTTCTTTTACATGGTTTCCACATTGTTTTGTGATTTCAGAACCCAAAATCGTTCCAACTGTACGATCGGTTGAAGAAATTTCAATGCTTTCTTCATGTTTTCTTTGTTTCTTAAAATAAGGTGTAAATTTTGGTAATAAAGTCGAAACGTCAATTGTCTTTTCCAATTTGAAATCATATTCATCTTCTGAAATATGATGAATATTGTTTCCATCATTTAAAACACTAGATAAATCCATTTCTTTTTCACGACTTGTTTGCTGATCACGAATTGTTAAACAATCACTTCGACCAACCATTTCATCAATGGAATGGAAACCTAAATCTGCCATAATTTCTCGAAGTTCCTGTGCAATGAACAACATAAAATTCATAACATATTCTGGCTTTCCTTTGAATCGTTTTCGAAGTTCACTATTTTGTGTAGCTACACCAAATGGACATGTATCTAAGTTACATACACGCATCATAGCACATCCCATTGTGATTAATGGAGCAGTCGCAAAACCAAATTCTTCCGCACCTAACATACAAGCTATGGCAACATCTCTTCCACTCATTAATTTTCCATCGGTTTCAATAATGACATGGGAACGAAGACCATTTTCAATTAAAGTTTTATGTGCTTCAGCTAATCCCAATTCCCAAGGAAGACCTGCATGATGAATGGAACTTTGAGGAGCAGCTCCTGTACCTCCATCGTATCCTGAAATTAAGACAACAGTGGCACCCGCTTTGGCAACACCGGCTGCAATGGTACCAACACCTGCTTCGGATACCAGCTTAACCGAAATACGTGCATCTCGATTGGCATTTTTTAAGTCATAAATTAATTGTGCCAAATCCTCAATAGAATAAATATCATGATGAGGAGGTGGGGAAATCAAAGATACCCCTGGTGTTGAATAACGAGTTTTGGCAATCCAAGGATAAACTTTACGACCCGGTAAATGACCACCTTCACCAGGTTTAGCACCTTGAGCCATTTTAATTTGAATTTCTTTGGCACTGACTAAGTATTCACTTGTGACACCAAATCGACCAGAAGCCACTTGTTTAATGGCACTATTTTTTTCTGTTCCTAAACGCTCTCTTTTTTCGCCACCTTCACCTGAATTGGATTTACCACCTAATCGATTCATCGCAATGGCCATACAAGTATGCGCTTCTTCTGAAATTGATCCATAAGACATAGCTCCTGTTTTAAATCGTTTCACAATATCATAAACGGATTCTACTTCTTCAATTGGAATTGATGGATTCACTTTTTTAAATGCCAATTGAGAACGAATGGTATGAGGACGTTCTACATCATTGACCATGCTTGTATATTCTTTAAATAATGCATAATCATTATTTTGAGTTGCACGCTGTAAAGTGACAATGGTTTTTGGATTGTATAAATGATCTTCTTTTCCATTTCCACTTCTTAATTTATGGAATCCTGTACTATCTAAAGATGTATCCACACCCAATCCCAGTGGATCAAATGCACGATCGTGATGGAAAATGATATCTTCTTCAATTTCTTTTAAACCAATTCCACCAATTCGTGAAACTGTATTGGTAAAATAAGCATCGATGACTTCCTGACTAATTCCAATGGCTTCAAATATTTGCGCATCTTGATACGATTGTAAAGTTGAAATCCCCATTTTTGCAGCAATCTTAACAATTCCATGTAAAATGGCTTCATTATAGTCTTTAATCGCAATAGAAGGCTCTTTATCTAACATATCCATTTGAATCATTTCTTCAATGGTTTCATGTGCTAAATATGGATATACGGCATTGGCTCCAAAACCTAATAAGGTTGCGAATTGATGTACATCTCTAGGCTCTCCACTTTCAACAATTAAAGTTACGGCTGTTTTCTTTTTGGTTTTAATTAAATGCTGGCTGATGGCACTGACAGCTAATAAACTAGGAATCGCAACATGGCTTTCATCAATGCCTTTGTCACTTAAAATCAAAATATTGGCTCCTTGCCGATAAGCACGATCCACGCTGACAAATAAATTATGAATCGCATCTTTTAAAGGCATTCCACGATAGAATAATAAAGAAATAGTCTGGTTATTAAATCCTTTTTTATTTAAAGAACGAATTTTTTGCATATCACGTTCTGTTAAAATTGGATTATTGACTTCTAATACCGTACAATTCTGTGACTTTTCTTCTAATAAATTACCATCAGATCCTAAATAAACCGTTGTATCTGTAATGATTTGTTCACGCAAAGAATCAATCGGTGGATTGGTCACCTGTGCAAATAATTGTTTAAAATAATGAAAAAGGGAAGGATGATGTTTTGATAAAACAGCTAATGGAATATCCACTCCCATAGCAGCTGTTGGTTCTACTCCGTTTTTTGCCGTTGGTAAAATTGTATTTTTACATTCTTCATATGTATATCCAAAGACTTTATATAACTTATCTCTTTGATCCTGGGTATGCATACTTGGTTTTTTATCCGGTGCAGGTAAATCTTTTAAATGAATTAAATTTGTATCTAACCATTCTCCATATGGATTTTTAGACGCATAATATTCCTTTAATTCATCATCATCAATCATTCTCTTTTGTTTAGTATCCACTAGTAACATTTTTCCAGGACGCAAACGATCTTTTTTAATGATTTTTTCTGGTTCGATATCTAATACACCAACTTCACTTGATAAAATCAACATATTGTCATCGGTAATATAATAACGACTCGGACGAAGTCCATTACGATCCAATATAGCACCTACTACATCTCCATCCGAGAAAATGATAGCCGCTGGACCATCCCATGGTTCTAACATCGTTGAATAATAATGATAAAAATCTTTTTTTGTCTGGCTCATTTCTGTATGTTTCCAAGGCTCTGGAATGGTAATCATAACAGCCTGAGCTAAATCCATACCATTCATGACCATAAATTCTAAAGCATTATCTAACATGGCACTATCGGAACCATTAACATTGATTACAGGAAGAATTTTTGTATATTCTTCAGATAAAAACTTAGAATCCATGCTTTCTTCTCGAGCCAACATACGATTGGCATTTCCACGGATTGTATTAATTTCTCCATTATGTGCAATAAAACGATTTGGATGTGCTCTTTGCCAGGAAGGCGTTGTATTGGTAGAGAATCTGGAATGAACAATCGCAATCGCGGATTGATAATTTTTATCTTGTAAATCCTGATAGAATTCACGTAATTGATTGACTAAAAACATTCCTTTATAAACAATGGTTTTGCTGGAAAGAGAAGCCACATATGTGTCCGGACAACTTTTTTCAAATTCTCTTCGAATCACATACAATTGACGCTCGAAATCTTCTTGAGACAATGAATTATCTTTATCGATAAAGCCTTGCATAATATATGGCATACAATCTTTTGCTCCTTTTCCAAGTATATCTGGATGACAAGGAACAATACGCCAACCCAAAAATTTTGCACCTTCTTTTTGAACAATGGTTTCAAATAATTTTTTAGCTTGATTTCGTTTTAAAGATTGCTGGGGAAAGAAAAACATTCCCACTCCATATTCTCTTGAACCACGAATTTTGATATTTTCACTTTGACAAACTTTTGAAAAAAATGAATGCGAAATTTGTAATAAAATACCGACACCATCACCAACTTGTCCACTGGCATCTTTACCAGCTCTATGTTCGAGTTTTTCAACAATATGAAGTGCCTGATCAACTACACGATAACTTTGTGTTCCATCAATTTGAACTACGGTTCCAATTCCACAGGCATCATGTTCCATTTTGTATAGATCGTTCATCTTTCTAACCTTCTTTCTATTTTCCACTATCTCCATAGTTTGTTAAATAACGAGCCGATGGATCGTTTACGTTACATCCGTCCCATTCTTTATTTGGCATCCAGAAATCCACAATCATTTGACTTTGACCTGGATAAAATTCTTCAAAGATTTCTCGATATAATAAAGATTCTTTGGTAAATGGTCTGGCATGTTGATATTTCTTGCATTTTTCTTCAAATTCAGAATCCGAATAAAAATTTTGTGCATATTCTTTAATATCATCGACTAAAGAATGACCTACTGCATCAGAGAAAGCTGCTTTTTCTCGCATTAAGATACTTTCTGGTAAAATGTGATCCGATGCAAAGGCATGTCGTAATAAATATTTTCCTTTTTGATAGACATTCATTTTCTTTTCTGGATTGATTGACATGACATATTCTACAAAGTCTAAATCTCCAAAAGGTACACGAGCTTCTAATGAATGAGTGGAAATACAGCGATCGGCACGGAGTACATCATACATATGTAATTCACGAATTCGTTTTTCACTTTCTTTTTGGAAAGATGGAGCATCTGGTGCAAAATCTGTATATTTATATCCAAATAATTCATCACTGATTTCACCAGTTAATAATACACGTATATTGGTTTGTTCATGTATGGCTTTACATAATAGATACATTCCAATAGAAGCACGAATGGTCGTAATATCATAAGTAGCTAATGCATAGATAACAGGACGAATGGCTTGAATTACATCTTCTTTATTGATAATGATTTCATGATGATTGGAGCCAATATAATCTGCGACTTCTTTGGCGTATTTTAAGTCAATGGCATCAATATCCATTCCAATCGCAAAAGTTTCAATAGGTTTTGGTAATAAATTTTGAGCTATCGCACAAACTAAAGAGGAATCCAATCCACCACTTAATAAGAAACCTACAGGCGCATCGGCATCCAGTCGTTTATCAACACCTTTGATTAAATAGTCATGAATATTTTGACAAATAGTTTCTACATCATCGTCAATGATTTCTTTGGTTTGTGTCATATCTCTATAACAAATAAATTGTTTGTCTTTATAGTAATGACCAACAGGGAAGGGATAAATTGAATCCACCATTTTTACTAACATCTTTGGCTCACTGGCAAAAATGATGTCTCCATTTTGGTCGTATCCATAATATAAAGGACGAATTCCAATAGGATCTCGAGCTGCAATTAATTGATTTGACTGGGCATCATATAATACAAGAGCAAACTCGGCAT
The DNA here is from genome assembly GCF_051873555.1 of Floccifex sp. Taxonomy (GTDB): domain Bacteria; phylum Bacillota_I; class Bacilli_A; order Erysipelotrichales; family Erysipelotrichaceae; genus Floccifex. The sequence goes on from NZ_JBJEEY010000162.1 coordinate 21,517, forward strand.
CTAATTCTTTAAACATTTCACATCCTTTTTCTTCAAATAAAGGCAATAAAATTTCGCAATCACTTTCGCTTGAAAATTCAATCCCTTTTTGAATCAATCGATTCTTTATTTTACGAAACCCATAGATTTCACCATTACAGACTAGAGCACTTCCTTTTCTGGTAAATGGTTGCATACCTTCTGGGGTTAAACCCATAATGGATAATCTTTGAAATCCTAGAGTAACATCATCAAACTGAAGAATTTTTTGATCATCGGGTCCTCTGGAAGTTGTGGTTTGCAGTCCACTTTCGATTTGTTGATATGATAACTGTTTTCCTTTATATCCTAAAATTGTACACATAATGATTCCTTTCCAAAAAATGAAAGCCGGCATTTGCCGGCTTATATAATTACATTACACCAAATAAGAGCTTTCCATATGTAGGGAATGGCCATTCTGTTTCATCAACAATCACTTCCAATTCATCACATGGTTTTCTTAAATCGCTCATTAATCCTAAGATTACATCTCGAACAAAACAAGCTTTTTGTTCATAATTATCTTGTGCATCCATTTCTTTCATAGCACTTTCTAATCTAGATACATTTTGATATGCTTTTGCTGTTAAAGAAGAAACTTGAGATAAAATGTTTTCTTCATAACTTGTATCAATGCAATCGCTAACGGATTTTTTTGCTAAAATGGTATCGGCGAGTGTTTTTGAATATCTTGAGACGGCAGGCAAGATTTCTTTTTTCGCCATATCCAACATTGTTAAGGCTTCAATGTTGATAATTTTTACATATTCTTCAATCAATACTTCATATCGAGACGTGATTTCTTCTTTTGAATACACACCATGTTTTTCAAATAAGGCAATGTTTTCGTCTTTCACAAAATATGGAAGAGCATCTGGTGTTGTTTTTAAATTCAATAAACCACGTTTTTCGGCTTGTTCAATCCAAGAATCATCGTATCCATTTCCATTGAAAATAATACGTTTATGAGACTTGATTGTATCTTTAATTAAAGCATTTAATGCACTTTCAAAATCAGGAGCTGATTCTAAAGCATCCGCAAATTTTTCTAGTTCATCGGCAACGGCTGTATTTAAGACAATGTTACATCCAGCAATTGAACTAGATGAACCAGGCATACGGAATTCGAATTTATTTCCAGTGAAGGCAAATGGACTGGTACGATTTCGATCCGTTGAATCTTTTCTGAATTTAGGAAGAACATCGGCTCCAATTCGCATATATTCTTTTGTTTTACCTGAGTAATCTGTTTCATTTTCAATGGCTTCTAAAACTTCTGTTAATTCATCACCCAAGAAAATTGAAATAATAGCAGGAGGAGCTTCGTTAGCACCTAATCGATGGTCATTACCAGCTGTGGCAACACTTAATCGTAATAAATCTTGATGTTCATCTACGGCTTTGATAACGGCACATAAGAACAATAAGAATTGAGCATTTTCATAAGGTGTTTCTCCAGGTTCTAATAAATTGATTCCTGTATTTGTACTCAATGACCAGTTATTGTGTTTACCAGAACCATTGACACCATCAAAAGGTTTTTCATGTAATAAACAAACCAATCCATGGCGTTTGGCAATTCGTTGCATCAATTCCATTGTTAACTGGTTATGATCAGTGGCAATATTCGTTGTTGAGAAAACAGGAGCTAATTCATGTTGAGCAGGAGCCACTTCGTTGTGTTCTGTTTTAGCACTGATTCCTAATTTCCATAATTCAATATTTAATTCATCCATGAATTTTTGAACACGTGATTTAATGGTTCCAAAGTAATGGTCTTCCATTTCTTGTCCTTTTGGAGAATTGGCTCCAAACAATGTACGACCTGTATAAATTAAATCTTTACGTTGTTCATAATATTTTTGATCCACTAAGAAATATTCTTGTTCAGGTCCAACTGTAGTTTTTACTGAAACTACTTGATCATTTCCAAATAATTTTAAAATTCGTAAAGCCTGTTTATTAATGGCTTCCATGGATCGTAATAAAGGTGTCTTTTTATCTAATGCATGACCTGTATAGGAGCAGAAAGCAGTTGGAATACATAATACTTTATTTTTTATAAATGCATATGATGTTGGATCCCATGCAGTATATCCTCTTGCTTCGAAAGTTGCTCGTAAACCACCATTTGGGAAAGAAGAAGCATCCGGTTCACCCTTGATCAATTCTTTTCCAGAGAAAGTCATAATGACATGTCCATCATCTGTTGGATGAATAAAACTGTCATGTTTTTCAGCGGTTACACCAGTCATTGGTTGAAACCAGTGTGTATAATGTGTGGCTCCTTGTTCAATTGCCCATTCTTTCATCGCATGGCTCACAGCGTTGGCAATTTTGATGTTTAAGGGTTTACCCTCATCAATGGTTTTCATTAATTCCTTAAATGTGTCTTTTGGAAGTCGTTTTTTCATTTCGGCTTGATTAAAAACTTTTGATCCAAAAATTTCAGGTACTGATACTGTCATATTGTTCTCCTTTTCGATAAAAAAAGAGGCAAAGGTGCACAAAAAAATTTGTACATGGCACCTTTGCCTCTATTTATGTTCTCTATTTTAGGGAGTGAAAAGAGATTTGTCAAATAGAAAATGAAATTTTTTTTCAAGGTATTGAAACAAATGTAAAAAAATAGTATAAAAGAGACAAAAACGGAGGATACTATGAATACACAACAAGTTTTAGATTACGTAGAACAAGAAGACGTTCAATTTATTCGTTTATCATTTTGCGATGTTTTTGGCAAACAAAAAAATATTTCCATTTTACCTGAACAACTGCCCAGAGCTTTTAAAGAAGGAATTTCTATAGATGGAAGTGCCATCGATGGATTTATGGACGAAAGCAATTCGGATTTATTTTTATATCCAGATCCAAATACGCTTTGTGTTTTACCTTGGCGTTCTATTGAAGGAGCAGTTGTTCGTATGGAATGTCAGATCAAATATCCAAATGGAAAAGAATTTGAAAGAGATTGTCGCTATATTTTAAAAAAGGCAATTTATGAAGCCAAAGAAAAGGGAATTACATTTGATTTTGGAACTGAATTTGAATTTTATTTATTTAAACTCGATGAAAATGAAAATAATACTTTCATTCCATTGGATCAAGGAGGCTATATGGATGTCAGTCCCGATGACAAAGGGGAAGACGTTCGAAGAGATATTTGTTTTACATTGACTGATATGAACATTCATCCTGAAGCGAGTCACCACGAAGAAGGGCCTGGACAAAATGAAATTGATTTTAAATATAGTTCGGCTTTAAGTGCAGCGGACAATGCACAGACTTTTAAATGGGTCGTAAAAACCATTGCTCGAAGTAATGGCTTATATGCGGATTTTTCACCTAAACCTTTAAAACAAGAAGCTGGCAATGGTTTACATATCAATATTTCAATTGAAAGCGAAAATTCAAATGATTTAAATTATGTTTTAGGTGGTTTATTGGCGCATTTAGAAGAAATGACTTTATTTTTAAATCCAGTAGAAGCCAGTTATGAAAGAATTGGAAAACGAAAAGCCCCTAAATATATTAGCTGGTCTCGTTATAATCGTACACAAGCTATTCGTATTCCTGCTGTTCATGAAGGGAAAACTCGATTGGAATTAAGAAGTCCAGATCCTTGTTGTAATCCATATTTAGCTTTTGCGCTTGTGATTTATGCTGGTTTAGATGGAATTGAAAGAAAATTAGAAGCTCCAGAAGAAATCATTGCCAATGTGTATCATGCAAGCCATGATGTTCTTTCTTCTTTAAAACCGATTCCAAGTTCGATTCGAAAGGCAAGCAATGTAGCTATGGAAAGTGAATTTATTCAAAAATATATTCCGAAAAAAATAATTGAATCGTATTTAAAATAGGTGATGAATATGATCAATAAAAGAAAAGTATTGATTATATCCAGTGGTGAAAAACTATTGCCTGTTTTAAAAGAAATGATGCCTATGTCGGAATATAGTTGTTTTATTTCAAAAACAGTACACGATGCGAAAATCAAATTAAGAAGTGAAAGCTTTGATTTTGTGATTATTCAAACGCCTGTGAAAGATGAATTTGGTATAAAGTCCAGTCAGGAAATTTCACATATTTATGATGTCAGTGTGATATTACTTGTCAAAAACGATATTTTTGATACTGTTGTATATCGTTTGAAAGAGGAATCCATTTTTGTGGTGTCTTTACCTACATCAAAACAAGTTTTATATCAGACGCTTTGTTTAATGAATACATTTGTATCTCAAAAAGAAAAGGCACAAATGGAAATTAAGAAGTTAAGAAAGAAATTAAAAGATCAGCAAATTATTTCTCAGGCAAAGCTTGTTTTAATTGAACAGTATCATTGGTCAGAAGAAAAAGCGCATCATTACATCGAAAAAGTTGCCATGGATGCATCGATTACAAAAATTGAAGTTGCGACTCGTTTATTAGAAAAAGTTAAGTGAAGGAAAGCATAAGAAATTATGCTTTTTTTTGATATAATCTGTATATGAAAAAGAAAATATTTTGTTGTATTTTGTTGTTTTTGTCTTTATTTGGATTTTATATGCGTCCTTCGATTCCTGTTTTAGGCTATCACAATATAGTATTAGAAAAAGATGAAGATATATATTCATTAACTCTAAATCAATTTCAAGAACAAATGAAGTATTTATACGATCATCATTATAAAACCTTAACAATGGATGAATTATATGCTTGCTTAACCGGAAAAAAAGATATTCCATTTAAAAGTGTTGTTTTAACTTTTGATGATGGATATGCTTCCTTTATTGATTTAGTCAAACCCATTTTAAAACAATATCATTTTCATGGAACATGTTTTGTGATTGGAAAACATGTCATAGATGATAAAGAAATCTATGTCAAAGAACAGCAGATGATCAATGATGAAACAGTTTCTTTTTATTCGCATTCCTATGATTTACATCAAAGACAAAATGGAAAAGCCTTGGTTAAGGTTTTGTCTTTAGATGAAATTGAAATGGATTTTGATTCAGGCGTTGTGGATTCTACTTATTTTGCGTATCCATATGGTATAACACGAAATATGGATACTCTTTTATCAAAAAAACAAGTGAAAATGGCTTTTTCATATAATCAATTTCACAATGCTTCTTCATTGGATTCCATTTATGCGATTCCTCGTTTTGCGATGGTTGATTTTTTGGGTATGTGGTATTTTAGATGGGTAGTCTTATAAAAAAGGGGCTGTAACGAGTAAATAACCCTAAAATAAAAAAATTGCGCTAA
>NZ_JBJEEY010000163.1:0-4912 GCF_051873555.1 Floccifex sp.
AATACTACTAATCCTGCTCCAGATGCTCCTAACAATGCGATATATGGCATGTTGTCTACGATAACACCAGTGATTGGACTAGAGTTTTTATTGTTTGTGAACTTAACATAGTTAGTTCCATCGTAAATTAATACAGCTGAATCTGTAGTATTTCCATCTTTACTTTGTACACCAGAATTTCCTTTAGTATTTTGTAAAGAAGCACTGTAAGAACCATTAACTTCACTTGCTGTATAAGTTGTTCCAACTGGCAAGTTCTTAATTGTTAAAGTATCATTATCAGCTAAATTAGCAGTATAAGTAGCTGTACCATTAGTGAAAGTTACTTTATTTGCAGCATCTGCAACAGTTGTTTCTACTGCAAATTCATTTGTTCCAGTATAGCCAGCTGGTAAAGTCATATTTACTGTAAATTCAAATTTGTCATTTATATTTGCGCCTTTACCTGTTACTTGTTTTTCCAATGTTAAATCAGCATTTTCAGAATAAGCATTTTTAAAATCAGCACTTGTTTTTACTTTAGATGTTTGTCCGTTTTCAACTACTGTCTTTACAACACATACATCACTTACAACAACATTACCTGGATTGTTTTCATCGGCATTGATAACTTGTACTTCAATTGTATATTCAGCTGTATCATATGTTACACCTGTTGCACCACTATTTGTTTCTTTTAAAGTATAAGTATAAACACCTGGAAGTGTAGTTTGTTTTGGAGCAAATGAAATAGTAGTTGTTCCATTAATTGAAGTATCAACTCCACCTGTTTTATTTGCTGCATCAATATTTATAGTTCCATTTGTAGGAGTAGGAGCAATACTTGCATTATCTCCAGTAGCAGTTACTGTAAAATTAAATGCTTGAGCAGGTAATGATTCAATACCTTGTGGTAAAGTTAATGTTTTGTTTACTGTAATTTGTGTTACATAATTCGTTGTATTAGCTGAATCTTGAAGTTGATCATCATTTGCCAACACTGGACTAACAGCAGTTGCCAATGCTAAAGCACCAGCTAATAATACCGGTTTGATATTTTTCTTTAACATAACTTAATTCTTTCCTTTCTTTTTTAAAGGTTTCTTCGTCTGCATACAAGTATGACCGATCCCTTTATCTCTGACTTCTTGACAGGACCAAATATTCGGCTATCCTGTGCATTGTCTCGATTATCGGCTAAGAGAAATACTTCTCCTTCCTGCAGGGTAACTGGAAAAGTAATTCCTTCTTTATAGGGAAATGTTTTTGTAAATACGTGGCTTTCCTGTTGAACAAAGCCATTTACTAATACATTTCCATCTTCATTGATATCCACTGTATCGCCTTCAACAGCAATTACTCTTCTTACAATGGTTCTATCGTTGTATTTCAAAACCACAGTGTCATTGGCTGTATAGTTTCGATCTAAACGGTAATAGAACACTAAGTCTCCTTCACAATAAGCTGGAGACATAGAGTCATCTGGATTTGCCATAAATCCAAAACAAAATCCAAACAATACAGTAAATACAATGGCTAATAATCCGATTTTTAAGACGAAGTCTTTTATTTCTTGTTTCAAAGCTTGACTTTGATTCATTTAAATTTCCTTTTTTGTTAGAATAAATATGAAATGATTTTTATCATTTCAAGAGCTGTAGAGTAAGTTGGTTACCTGAGAAATAATTTAACTTACTCTACATTTTTAATTGTCTTTTCTTTTTCAGAACGAATGCGATTGCAACTAATTCAGCTACAATTGTTCCAATCATTCCTAGACCTTTTGGAGCGTTGTCTGTGATACCTGTTAAAGGAACAGCATCTTTTGTATTGATGACAGTTACAGAAATTCCATCTTTATTTGATAAAGTAAATTCTCCACTTGGTACTGTACTCGATGGTTTATTTGAATCCGATTCAGTTCCCGTTAAATAAGTTGTTACATATTCATCATTTGAATCTTCTTCTACAACATAGCTATAGTTTCTAGGAAGGTTTTCAAAAGTTCGTGTGTCTCCATCTTTTAAAGTAAAAGAAACTTGTCCTTTATCATTAAATGTTGTATTACCAAATGTACCAGAAACAACTTTTCCTGTTTCATCTTTTAAAGTCAATGTAAATGAGAATTCATCTTCTTTATTCGCAAAACCACCTTTGACTTCTTTTGTAACAGATAATTTGTTTGCAGATACTTGAATCACTGGTTCTTCTACATAGTCTGTATATTTTACTTCCGCTTGTTCATTATCTCCAAATTTATAAGATAACTTAGCTTCTGTATTGGAAGCAAAACCAGTCGCATCTTTATAGTTTCCACCATTTGTTGAATATTCTGTATATGCTTTTTGCGTTGGTGCAATACCAAATGTCACTGCATATGAATAGTTTTTCTTCAAAGAATATCCTTGTGCAAATTCACAAGAAACTGTTTTTGTTTCAGCATTATATGTCGCATGCATTTGTGCATTACCATTTTCTGTTGCTGTTACATCTTTTCCATTTTCATCTTTGATTGTATAAGTAACATTTGAAATCGTTCCATCTGCTGCAACACTACCTGTAATATTTACATAATCCGTTAAACCATCTGTAATGACTACATTACTGATTGTTAATGCACGATCCTTAATACTTTGACCAATCTTTACAAAAGCCGCTTTTAAATCATCCGCATTGGCTCCAGGGAAATATTGTTGGTTAGCAGCATCTGTTTTACCAGGCAATGCAGACAAGAATGTTGAACTTGCATCGTTGGAAATACCAACTGTATAGAATCCAGCTAATCCACTAATAGCAGCTGCCTGATCATAAGCACGAGAAGAACAAATTCCACTTTTATCTCCTGGATCTGGTATTTCGCTTCCAGCTTTATCGCTATTTCCATTTCCTAGAGTCGTTCCTGCAGTGATCAATTCTTTAGTAGTAACTTCTTGATAATCATACTTACCATAAACCCATTTCCCATCAATATAATGCCATCCAGTAGTTCTTTCTGTAATTGAATGCCATCCTGTTTTTCTAATAGGTGTCCATCCATCCCAATCAATATAATCTCCATAAATAATATGAGAACCATATTGTTTTTCGGAAATATTTTCATCATTTGGATTATTTGTTCCTTCAGGAATCTTTTTTTCTGTAAAGGCTAAATCATAATCACTACTTTCATAATAATCTTTTCCATTGGCATAATAGAAAGTTGGTTGTCCATCGGATAAGAAAATCAAATACGTTTGTGCATCAGAACGTTTTGTTGTTAATAATTCAGCAGCTTTTCTTAAACCAGCTTCACAGTTTGTTCCACCATTTGCTAATAAAGCATTTACACTAGAATTTATAGAAGCATTACTTTCTTTAATAAAGTCTCCATTTTCGTCATAGTTAGAAGTCCATCCAGATACAAGTTCCGCATCATTGTAAAGACCACTATCATCATTTCCACTATAAGCAACCACTGCCATACGAGCATCTAAATTAGCATCCCCTAAAATAGTAGAAGTTAAACCACCTTCATCTGTAACAATACTCTTTAAAACACTCATACGAGAGTCACCATCTTGATATTGTCCAGCCATGGCCCAAGACATACTACCTGATTTATCAATCACAAGTACGACATCTACTTTTGGTTTTTGTCCGGGAATCGTCTGTTGTTTCCCAGTAACATCTAAAGTAATGGAATACCCATCTGCTTCATTTCCAGTCAATGTTTTGTGATGTTCTGGAACCATAGTATCTACTGGTTCATCAGGCTCTTGTTCATCACTTGTTCTTCCCGCAAAAACTCTGAATGCAGCTGCAGGTCCAACATTAACGATTTCACTTGAAGAATTATCTTCATCTTCTTCATCTGAATCTAATTCATTCTTTGAATTTTGTTCATCAATATTTTGAGTCGTATTTTCAGGAGATTGTACCCCCGTTTCCGCAAATGTAAAAGAACTTGTCTGACATAATCCCAAAACCATGAAACTAGCTACCAAACATGGAATTAACCATTTTAATAGTTTCTTCATAATTTCCTCCTTTCTTTCGAACTATTTCTAGTCCTACAAGTGTATTATAGATAAAAATGCATTTATTTACAATTAAATAAGCTTTTAATTACATTTACTTGTGTTTTTAATATATTTTATCTTGTAATTTTTAAATATTTTTTATACATTTTTGACATTTAAACATAAAAAAAAGATAAATGACACTAAATCATTTATCTCTTATCTTATTTCTTAAATCTTTAATTCTTTTCTTTAATATTTCATCACAATGACTTGGAAAATTATCATTTTCCATAAATTCTAAAAGAAAAGGCTTTAATATTTCATCTTCTGCTTTTAAACGCATCTGAATCGCATGGTCTTTATTTTCTGAACGACACAAATAATAGTCTTTTCCATTAAAACCAATAGTAGCTAACCACTTATTTGAACTACGATCAAAACATACACCCGTTATGCCAGAAGAATTATTGGATCGTTTATGATTGGATAAAGAAGAAGAAATGACACGTACTTGATTATATTTCGATACATCTTCTTTTAGACAACCACAAGACAAAGTATTTCCCTGTGTTAAAGAAATGCTACTGACTTCACAAATATTTCCACAATCACAGATACACTTCCAGACAACCGATTTAGAACTTCTTTTAGAAGTCATCGATACTACTTTTAAACGACCAAAACGCTTACCTGTTAAATCCACTGGTGCAACTCCTGTATTTGATTTACGAATGCATCCACAAGACTGTGTATTTCCACTTGTCAGTTTTCTAGAACTCACAAATACTTCGTTGCCACAATCACAGATACACTTCCAGACAATACTTCCACCTTCTCTTTGATTTGTTTTCTCAATGACAGTTAATTTCCCAAATCGCTTATTGATTAAATCAACTGTTTTCATATGGATCAGACTCTTTTATGAGACCAAA
>NZ_JBJEEY010000164.1:0-4858 GCF_051873555.1 Floccifex sp.
AAAACTGAGATTCTTGCTGGGATTACAACCTTCTTGGCAATGGCCTATATTTTAGGTGTCAATCCTAGTGTTTTATCGGCTTCAGGAATGAGCCCAACAGCTGTATTTACAGCAACTGCTATTTCAGCTGGTTTTGCTTCTATTTTAATGGGATTGTTAGCCAACTATCCTGTTGCTTTAGCACCTGGAATGGGAGTCAATGCTTTATTTGCCTACACAGTATGTGGTGCTATGGGATATAGCTGGCAAGCTGCTTTAGCTGCTGTCTTTATTTCTGGTGTCATCTTTGTTGTGATTTCTGTTACTGGAATTCGTAAAGCCATTATCAATGCGATTCCTGTACAAATGAAATTTGCGATTGGAGCTGGAATTGGTTTCTTTATTGCGTTTATTGGATTTAAAAATGCAGGAATCATTGTCAGCAATGAAGCTACTTTTGTGGGTATTGGTAGTTTAACAGATCCAACTGTTTTACTGGCTTTGTTTGGTTTATTAGTCACAATTGCTTTAGTTGTTAAAAAAGTTCCTGCTGCTGTTTTTGTAGGAATGGTTATTACAGCTATTATTGGAATTGTATTAGGTTTCATGGGAATTGAAGGAATGCCTGTTGTCAGTCAAGTTGCTTCTTTGAATTTTGATTTCTCTGCCACTGGTCAATTTGTTTCTGGTTTTGGTGAATTATTTGCTCATCCTTTCCAGGCTGTTGTCATTTTATTTTCTTTCTTATTTGTGGATTTCTTTGATACAGCTGGTACATTGATTTCAATTGGAAACAATATTGGATTGGTTAATAAAAAAGGTGAATTGGAAAATGGAGAACGTGCATTGTTAGCTGATGCCGTTGGTACAGTAGCTGGAGCTGCATTAGGTACTTCAACTGTTACAAGTTTTGTGGAATCAACTTCTGGTGTTGGAGTTGGTGGTCGTACTGGACTAACAGCTATCACAACTGGTATCTTGTTCTTATTAGCAACAATTTTCTCTCCATTTATTTTATCCATCGCAACAAATGCCGTTACAGCTCCTGCATTAATTGTAGTTGGAATTATGATGGCTCAGCAATTGGGAAATATTGAATGGAAGGATATGGTCATTGCCGCTGCTGCTTTTACAACAGTCATTATGATGGTATTGATGTATTCTATTTCTGATGGAATTGCTTGTGGATTTATTGTTTATACAATTGGAATGTTAGCTTCTGGTCGCACTAAAGAAATGAATCCAATCATCTATGCTTTAGATATATTATTCATTATTTATTTCATTAGTTTATGTTTCTAAAAAGACCTTCGGGTCTTTTTTTTTGTAAAAAAAAGATATTGGAAATGTCCAATATCTTATCCATTGACTACATCTTTATATTTTCTACGATTTGGATGTAAATTGTCAACATAGAAACGAATTGTTAATGATTTTGCGATTTTTGTACGAATCTTTGGTTCAACAACAAATCCGTCTCCTTCTAACATGGCATCTAACATAGCTTTGCAGCAAGGAGAGATGTTGTTTACCCCTGGTTCACATTCATCTTTTAATTCTCCTGCATTCAATTCTATATATAACCACATTTTATCATGCGCCTCTTGTTTCATTTCCTGAATCTTAGCCGCATATTGATCTTGAGTCCATTTTTCCATAAACACATAAATCCTTTCTATACTCGATGATATTAACCTAAAACGATTTGAAATTCAAGGTTTTATAGGAAAAACTAATAAAAACATTACATTATTTTATGTAAAGCGCTCTCATTTAAAAAAAAAGAATGGAAATTTAATAAGCTAATATCTCTACTCCTTTTTCTGTTACATAAATTGTATGCTCCCATTGAGCCGATAATAAACCATCTTCTGTATAAGCCGTCCATCCATTGTCGGCATCAATATATAAATCTCTTTTTCCTTCATTGATCATAGGCTCAATGGTAAAGACCATACCAGGAGCAATGACCATGCCTGTATTTCGAATACCAACGTGATGTACAAAAGGATCTTCATGGAAGGCTTTTCCTACGCCGTGTCCACAAAAATCAGTCACAACGCTATAGCCATTTTTATGGGCAACTTCCTGAATAGCTGCTCCAATATCTCCAAAATACCCCCATGGCCGGACGGCTTGAATACCGGCTTGCAGGCATTCTTTTGTCACATCCACTAATTTTTGTGCTTCTTTTGATACTTGTCCAATACAAAACATTCTGGAAGCATCCGCAAAATGTCCATGAACAATTGTTGTACAATCCACGTTAATAATATCACCTTCCTGAAGAATGATATTTTTATCTGGAATTCCATGACAGACTTCATCATTTAAAGATGTACAACAACTCTTTGGATATCCTTCATAGCCAAGACAAGCTGGAATGGCTCCATGTGAAACTGTATAATTATAAACCATTTGATCAATTTCTTCGGTTGACATGCCTGCTTTAATTTCTTTGGATACTAAATCCAATATTTCATTATTGATTTTGGCCGCTTTTTTGATCCATTTAATATCTTCTTCGTTTTTAATTAAAGAATGCGGTGGTACAATTTTTCCCTGTAGTTTTAAAATAGAAATTGTATTATCCCATTGTTCATGACAATGTTTATATTTTTTTTTGGATCCGCACCAGCAAACTGAATTTTTTTTGATCATATTTTTTCCTTCTTTCTAAAATTCAATCGTTAACATACGATCTTTTTGGCTCATATCTTTATGAATTTGAATCAAAGCATTTGGAAAATAATGTTTTGCCAAAGTATACAATGCCTCTCCTTGTTGATAACCCATTTCAAAAGCCAGTAAAGCGTGTTCTTTACAAACTAAATGTGCTTTTTCAAAGACATCACGATAAAATTTCAATCCATCTTCTCCTCCAAAAAGCGCAACATGTGGTTCATAATCAATCACACTATGTTCCATTTGTTCGTCTTGGGGGATATATGGAGGATTGCATACCAAAATATCACAGTGAAGGTTTCGATCAATATATGGATCTAACATACTGCCACATATAAAGTTCACATGGGCATTGAGTTTCTTATTGTTTTCATAGGCAACTTCTAATGCTTCTTTTGAAATATCCGAAGCAATCACATCTAATTTTTCTTCTTCTAAACTTAATGTAATTCCAATCGCGCCTGAACCCGTTGCCACATCAAATAATGTTACGTGCTGGTAATCCGTAAATTTTTCATCAAATTTTTGTAGAACTAATTCTACTAATTCTTCTGTTTCTGGTCGAGGAATCAATACGTTTTCATTCACAATAAAATCATATCCAAAAAACCATTCATAACCTAATACATAGCCCAATGGTTTTCCTTGTTCCATTTCACAAACAGCTCTCTTATAATATTCTTCAATTTCATTATCACATTCCTCGTCCATACAAAGATATAAATTTATATTTTTTTGACGAGTTAATTCCACCATGAGAAGCTGAGCCGCTTGTTCTCCTTGATTCGCTTTGAACAAACGATCCTTTGCTTCTATTATCAATGAATGGTATGTCATGCTTTTTCTCCAGCCAGTTTAGCTTGCTGATCAGCTAGTTGAAGAGCACTCATCAAGTCTTCTAAACGACCATCCATAATTCGATCCAATTGATTGACTGTATAACCAATTCGATGATCGGTTACACGATTTTGTGGATAATTGTATGTACGAATTTTTTCAGCACGATCGCCTGTACCAATTTTTGTACGACGCTCTGCCCCCGCTTTTTCATCAATTTCACGTTGTCTTTCTTCATATACACGCGCACGAATTGTCATTAAAGCTGTCGCACGGTTTTCGTGTTGTGAACGACCATCTTGACACTTTACAACAATTCCTGTTGGCTTATGTACAATACGAACGGCGGAATCCGTTTTATTGATGTGCTGTCCACCAGCTCCAGAAGAACGCATTGTTTCAATTTCCAGATCATTCATATCAATGTCAAAATCTTCTTCTTCAATTTCTGGCATACACAATACAGTAGCTGTAGAAGTATGAATTCTTCCTTGTGATTCTGTTTTTGGCACACGTTGTACACGATGGGAACCTGATTCAAATTTTAAAGTTCCATAGGCACCATCTCCATTGACTTTAAACGAAACAAGCGAATATCCACCGGCTTCACTGTCTTCCATTTCAATGATTTCTACACGCCATCCTTTTGATTCACAATATTTTGAATACATACGGAATAAATCACCCGCAAAGATGTTTCCTTCATCACCTCCAGCTGCTCCACGAATTTCAAGAATACAGTTATGAGAATCATTTGGATCTTTTGGAACCAGCAACAATTCCAGTTTATCTAAATATTCCTGAATTTTTGGTTCTAATTCTTCAATTTCCATCAAAACCATTTCTCGAATTTCTTTATCATCTTCTTGCGATAAAAGTTTAGCATCTTCTAATTCTGCACAAGCTTGTTTATAAGCGTTATATGTATCAACAACCGGTAACAATTCATTTTGTTCACGACCTAGTTTTGCCATTTCTTTGCGATCGGATACAATGTCATTTCGCATCATCAATTCATTGATTTCTTCATGACGAGCCACCAATGACTCCAATCTTTCTTCCATTTTTGCCATATTTATCGATCCTTTCTAATTTACACAAATTCGCATCATAAATATATCATGAAACTACATAAAAATCATTTAATCAATAATTTTATGATATAATTTTTTTCAGGAGGAATTATGAATCAAATATCACTGACAACTGGATCCATAAAAAAAAGTATATTATATTTTTCCATTCCTGTTTTCTTTTCCAATTTATTTCAACAATTATATAATACTGTAGATACATTACTGATTCCCGTGTTTAGAAGTTTGCACCATTTTTTTTAGAAGTAAGATAATATCGATAG
>NZ_JBJEEY010000165.1:0-4748 GCF_051873555.1 Floccifex sp.
CAGCATCTGAGAATGTACAGTTAGCAAAGTTCAAGCTTCCCATAACTGGCATACAAATAGCTGGTAAGAAAGTAATCAATAATCCGTGCATAAAGCTTCCAAATACGCATCCTTTTAATCCACCTTCGGCATTTCCAAATACACCAGCAGTGGCTCCACAGAAGAAATGAGGAATAACACCTGGTAAAATCAAGGCAACTGGTACTAAGGCTGTATTAATAGCAGCTAATACAAATAATCCGACGATTCCTCCTAGGAATGATACTAAGAATCCAATTAATACGGCATTTGGTGCATAAGGGAATACAACTGGACAGTCAATTGCTGGAATAGCTCCTGGAACTAGTTTTTCGGCAATTCCACGGAAAGCTGGTACAATTTCTCCAACGATCAAACGTACACCGCTTAAAATGATATTAACACCACCGGCAAAGCTTAATCCACAAGTGATAGCCCATACAGCCCAATGTGTACGTGTTTCAGCTCCAACATTTAATAATCCACCTAAATTTGGATAAGAAGCTAAAATCACATCTGGATTGGCAGATAAAATTCCACGTCCAACAGCAACGGCTGTAACAATTAAGAAGAAGACAACCATAGTTAATCCAATGGCAACTGTTGTATCACGTAAGAAAGTTAAACGTTGTGGGAAGTTTACTTCTTCTGTAGATTTGCTTCCTTTAAATACTTTTGCACATTGTGCAGAGAACCAGTATCCCAATCCACCGAAGTGACCAAATCCTAATTCATCTGTTTTAACGATTTTCTTCATTGTTGGCTGACAATAAGCTGGAGAAGCACACATAATGAATCCTAGTAACAATCCACCAGCAATCCATAATTGGAATCCTTCCAGTCCACCAACGTTTAAGATAACAGCTAACATACATGCCATATATAATGTATGATGTCCTGTTAAAAAGATATAATGCCATCTAGAGAAACGAGCCAATACAATATTAGCAATCATTCCAATACACATAATATAGGCTGTATCTGTCGCAAATGTATTTAATGCCAATGATACGATAGCTTCATTATTTGGAACAACTCCCTGCATATTAAATGCATAGTTAAATAAATCACCAAATGCATTTAAAGATCCTGTTTGTAAGAATGAAGCACCTGCACTTAATACTAAGAATCCTACAATTGTTTTTACTGTACCTTTGATAATAACTTCAATTGGTTTTTTCTGCAGAATCAATCCTAACATAGCTAATAAACCAACTAAGATCGCAGGTGTTGATAAAATATTAATAATAAAATCTAACATTTTTTCTCCTCCTAAGATATTAAATCGCTGTTAGACATTTTCTGAAAAGATTGTATATATTTCTTTTCCGTCTTTTGCGTTTAATAATGACTTAACTTTTTCTTCATCAGAGAAGATATTTGAAACTGCAACAATGCCATCCATATGAGATTCTTTGTCTTTTGCTACAAGAGTAACAAGAATACGGACATCATAACCATCTTCAGAAAATTTGATGGGATTTTTTAATACTGTGACGGCCATTTGTGTTTCATTAACACCCGAATGATTACTTGCATGGATCAAAGCCAGGTTTTCACATAATACATAATAGGGCCCATATTGTTTTGTACTATCGAAAATAGCTTGTTCATATTCTTGTGTACAATATCCTTGATCAATCATGGATTCACAAGCAATATGAATGGCTTCTTTCCAGTCTTTCACACTCTCTTTAATAAAACAGTTTTTTTCTTTTAGCAAATTACTAATCATCTCAATCATCTCCTCTTTTCACATGCATTATCCTTGAGTTTTCTTTGTAAAACAAGGCCAAAAGATTTCCATTTATTGTGCAAGAATTTATTCTCTTGCACATTTATTTGCAAAGATGCAAACGTTTTCACTTATTTGTGCAAAATTAGGTTTTTTATTGTTATAAATACATATTTTTTTTTGTATTATTTGCACATAAATGAATTTGAATTTGAAATAAAATGGATTCGATTTAAAGTTCTTAAATTGATAGTATATTAATTGTAAGGAGAACATTCATGGAAGCTTTACCTATTTTAATTTTATTAACTCTTATTTTAATTTCCATTGCTATTCCATTTATCATTCGAAGTCTATTGTGGAATTCCATTCTAAAAAAAATTTATGCTGGAAAATATGATCAGGCAATTGATCAAATGAATCAATCCAAACTATATCGACTTGTTTTTAGTGAATACGAAAGAAATTATAATTTACTTCGTACTTATATTTCAAAAAAAGATGCCAAACAAATTCAGGCATTAAGTATTCATATACTTCAAATGGATTTAAATCGTAAACAAGCATATCAAATTGCGAGTTTAACATATTTCTATTTTTTAGAAAGTGAAAACAAAGAAATGTGTGATACATTACTGCATCATATTCGTATTTCCGGTGATGTACAGGAAATTGGATACGATGAAATGTTGTATCGAATTTTAATTGAAAAGAAATCGGAAGATATTTTAGCTTTAGAAGAGTTGTTAAAAGAAAAAACAGATAAAGATGATATCGGAATGCTTCAATATTTAATTGGTGTTCAATATTTAAATAAAAAAGATTTAAAACAAGCGAATTTGTATTTAAATAAAGCGAAAAACAATTTAAAAGGTACGCCTTACCACAAGAAAATCAATAAATTGTTAGGAGGAATATCGTGACAATCTCTTATAATCTTGATAAACGATGCACGGAAATCTTAAATATTATTATGTATACTTCGGGTTATTTAAAAATTCAGGATCTTGCCAATGAGCTGCAAGTATCAAAGCGAAGTGTATACTATGATGTATCGAAAATTAATGAATGGCTGATTGCCCATGATATTGATCCTTTAGTACAAGAAAGAGGAAAAGGTATCTTAATTAGTAAAAGCCAGGCAATAGCTATTCAAAAAGTTTTAAGTAATCAGAATATTGATGCTCTTCAAGTGTTTACACCTGAAGAAAGAGTGATGATCATTATTTGTTTTATCATTATTCGTAATCGTCCTTTATATATTGATGACTTTGTACAAGAATGCCAAGTAAGTCGAAATACGATTATTAATGACTTAAAGAGTGTTGATAATTTATTATCGAAATATAATTTAAGTTTGATATATGATATTAAAAGTGGTTACCGCATTTCTGGTGATATTATTAAAAAACGTGCTTTATTTTTTATGTTATTTCCAACTCATTTATGGAATTATCATGAAAAAAATCATTTATTTCAAGCCAATCAGGAAAAAATTAAACAGAATCTTTGTTTATTGAAATCCATTGAATCTCAATTAGAAACAGAATATGTAACTGGTATTTTACCTGCTTTAGCTGTTTTTATTTCGAGTATTGAAAATCGAAACGATGAAATTACTTTTAGTGATATGGATGAAGAAGAGATTTTAGAGACTAAGGAATATCAGCTGGTTCATTCTTATTTTTCACAATTAAAAGATAGTGAACAAATTTATATTACACTTCATTTACTTGGATCTCGTCTTCAAACGATTCCGGTTAATGTAATGAAAGAACATGGGGAAACCTATGTGATGGCCAAGAATTTAGTCAAAGAATTTGAGCGTATTTCTTGTTTTTATTATGAAAAAGAAGAAGAATTAATCAATGCGATCAGTGCGCATTTAAAAACGTCTTTGTATCGGTATCGTTATGGTATTCAATTGGGAAATCCCATGTTGGATAGTATCAAAACGGAATATGCAGATTTGTTTAATTTAACAAAAAAAGCTTGTGTTTTATTGGAACATCAATTGGATTATTTGATTTCTGATGCAGAAGTGGCATATTTAACACTTCATTTTGGAGCATTTATGCCACAAACAAAGCGAAATAAAGAAGCTTTTCGTATTTTGATTATTTGTCCAAATGGAATTGGAACTGGAAATATGCTTCGACAGGAAGTGTCCAATTTAGTTCCACAAGCTACTGAAATCATCAATCTTCCTTTAAGTAGTTATACACCAGATCATAATTTTGATGTTGTGATTTCAACGGTTGTTTTGATGAATGAGAAAAAATTAATTGTGGTGCATCCGATTTTAACGGATCAAGATCGTGTTGCGATTCTAAGAAATTGTATGTCCATTGAGCCGCAGGCGCGTATGCAAATTGATGATATTATCAATATTGCCAAGGACTATATGGATCCATCCCAAATCAATGATTTTCGTAAAAATCTTCAGGAATATTATTCAAGTATTCAAGTGCAGAAAGTACATAGCAAACGACAAGGAACAAGTTTAACAAATTATTTGACACCGGATCATATTCTTTGTGTAAATAATATTATTGACTGGGAACAAGCTATTGAATTGTCTTGTGAGCCTTTAATCAAAGAGGATTCGATAACGGAAAATTATGTCCATGCTATTATTCATGATCAAAAAGAAAAAGGTTTGCATATGTTTTTAGCCGATGATTTAGTCTTAGCTCATACAGCCATTGAAAATGGTGTCAAACAAATGGATGTTTCTATGGCTACTTTTAAAAAGCCTGTATATTTTCCAAATGGAAAAGCAGCTCGAATTATAATTGTTTTATG
The DNA here is from genome assembly GCF_051873555.1 of Floccifex sp. Taxonomy (GTDB): domain Bacteria; phylum Bacillota_I; class Bacilli_A; order Erysipelotrichales; family Erysipelotrichaceae; genus Floccifex. The sequence goes on from NZ_JBJEEY010000165.1 coordinate 4,559, forward strand.
TGCAGAAGATAAGACAAAGCATTTTGGTATTTTAAATGATGTTTTAGAAATTTTTTCAAAGAAAAAGAGTATAGAACAAATTGTAAATTTAGATACACCATTATCGATTTATCGTTATATTGAAAATTCATTAAATAGGGGCTGTAACGAGTAAATAACCCTAAAATAAAAAAATTGCGCTAATCATAGT
>NZ_JBJEEY010000166.1:0-25665 GCF_051873555.1 Floccifex sp.
ATCATGAAGTCAGTTATACTGGCTTCTTTCTATTTATGCTTGATTTTGTTATAATGGATAAGCTAGGATGGTGGAATATGTTTTTAAAACGAATAGAATTATTGGGATTTAAAAGCTTTGCGGACAAGACTGTGATACTTTTTGATCAAGACATTACAGGAATTGTTGGTCCCAATGGCTGTGGAAAAAGCAATGTAAATGATGCCATTCGTTGGGTTTTAGGAGAACAAAGTACAAAATCACTTCGCTCAGGAAATAGTATGTCCGATATTATTTTTTCTGGAAGTGAATTTAGAAAGCCAGTGAATTTGGCAAAAGTAACTTTGGTTTTTGATAATTCCCAACATATTTTTGATTCGCCATTTGAAGAAATCGAAATTACACGACAGCTTCAGCGATCCAATAACGAAGCCAGTTATTTTATTAATAAAACACCGTGTCGATTAAAAGATATCAATGACTTAGTCATGGATACAGGATTGGGAAGAGATTCTTTGAGTATTATCACACAAGGAAATATTTCGAGTTTTGCGGATGCCAAACCAGAGGAAAGGCGTTCTTTATTTGAAGAAGCTGCAGGGGTGGCTAAATATAAAAAGCGAAAAAAGGTATCGTTACAGAAATTAGAAAAAACACAAGACAATTTAGATCGTCTGCAAGATATTATTGATGAATTAGAGCGTCAATTGTCTCCTTTGGAAAAAGCGGCTGAGAAAGCAAAGAAATTTATGTCTTTGAAGGAAGAATTATCGAGTATTGAAATCAGTGTTCTTGTAGAAGATATTGAAGTGTATCAGAAAAAAATCAAAGATATTGAAAAACAATTATTTGAATGTAAAGCATTATATACGTCTAAGGAAACAGATTTAAACATCAATGACGATAAATTAAGTATTCTCCGAAAAGAGATGCATACATTGGATGCGAAAATCAGTGATTTGCAGCAAATATATACAAAAACGATGGAAGAAAGCTATCAATTGGAAAAACGTAAAGTTGAAATTGATGAAAAACGTAAATATTTATTAAAAAATGTAGATCAAAAGCGTCGTCAGCAAGAAATTAAATCTATGCTGGATGAAGCAAAATTTGAATATGAAGATCGTCGAAATCGTCTTTCTTCTTTACGAAGTGATTTATCGCTTCATAAAAAGAATTTAGAAAACTATAAAAATAAAGAAAATCGTATTTCATTTGAATATCGACAAAAAGATAGTATTTATCAGCAATTATTAAATCGTAAACAAGTCTTAGAAAATATGATGAAACAACCTTTTTTGCATCAGCACGGGGTGAATGCCATTATGAAGGCACGACATTCATTGTCTGGAATTGAAGGCGTTGTTTCTGAATTGCTGATACCTGCTGATGATAAAGCTTTGGCAATTAATGCAGCATTAGGATCTAGTTTATATAATATTGTGACAAAAGATGAGGCCAGTGCTCGCTATGCGATTTCTTTTTTAAAGAAAAACCATTCTGGGCGTGCTACTTTCTTACCAATGAATGTATGCAAAGAACGACAAAGAAATGCGCAAATTCAATTCATTGCTTCACAGGCTAAAGGTTATATAGGCTGGGCCAATGAATGTGTAGAATGCGATGAAAAATATAATTTGGTTAGAGATCGTCTTCTTTCGCATGTACTGGTTATTGATACTTTAGAAAATGCCAATGAATGTGCAAAACAACTTAAATACCAAGTTAAAATTGTGACATTGGATGGAGATATAGTTCATGCCGGTGGATCTATGACCGGTGGATTTAATAAATCACAGAGTTCACCTGTTACTCTTCAAAGTGAAATCAAGCAAGTGCTTTCGCAATTGGAAGGCCAGAAAATGGCTGTGGATCATTTATTAAGTGAAATAGATGAATTGAATCGTAAAATGGAACAAGAAACAGATTTATGTGTTCAGCTTCAAATTGAAATTGCGAAACTGGAAAATATATATCAGACTAAGCGAGATAAATATGAAACGTTATTAGAGGAATATAAACAATTAGGGGTTTCATTAGAAGATTCGAAAGAATTAAAAGAAGATGAATTAGTTGTTCAAATGGCTAAGATGCACGCAAAAATGGATGACTTAACATCACAAATTCAATCATATCGTACGCGTCGCTTTCAAGTAGGAAATCAAGTTGAGCAATTAGAAAATACGATTCGTTTATTGCGAAGAGAAATGAATGCTTCCCAAAGTGAACTTCATTCCATGGAAATTAAACAAGTGCAGTTACAAACTAAGCTCGATAATGCTTTAAATCAATTAAATAGTGAATATCACATGACTTATGAATTCGCATCGAGTCTTAAACAAGAAGTTGATGTAAATCAAGCTAAAGAAAGAGTGTTATGGCTTCGCCAGGAAATATCCAAACTAGGGAATGTGAATTTGGAAGCACCGAAAGAATATAAAGAAATTAAAGAGCGCTATGATTTTTTAAATCATCAAAAAGAAGATTTGATTTTGGCTTCCAAACAAATATTAAAAGCCATAGATGAAATGAACGAAACCATGATTACACAATTCACGGATATGTTCCATAAAATCAATGTAGAATTAAATGAATCTTTTAAAGCAATGTTTGGAGGCGGAAAAGCCAGATTGGTCATGGTCGATCCAGATGATGTTTTGAATACGGGAATTGATATTCAAGTACAGCCTCCTGGAAAAACAATCAAAAATCTTCAATCCTTTTCAGGAGGAGAAAAAGCTTTAATCGCGATTAGTGTTTTATTTGCGATTTTGAAAGCACGAACAATGCCTCTTTGTATTTTTGACGAAGTTGAAGCGGCTTTAGACCAAGCCAATGTAGAACGCTTTGCTCGTTATTTATCGCATTTTCGTAATCAATCGCAGTTTATTGTTGTGACACATCGTCCAGGTACTATGGAACAATGTGACACATTATATGGAGTAACAATGCAAAAAGATGGCGTCTCCAAATTATTGAAGGTACAATTAAAAGATGCTGTATCTTTGGCAGAACAGGAGGAAAACTAATGGCTTTTTTTCAGAAAATAAAAGAAGCTTTTGTGAAAAGCGATGACAAAGATAAATATTTAAGTGGATTGAATCGATCCAAGAAAAGCTTTGGGGATCGAATTCGAGTTTTATCCAATAATTTTCATGGTATAGACGATGAATTATTAGAAGAAATCATGGTGATTTTATTGGAAAGTGATGTAGGTATTCATACGGCTCAAAAAATTGTAGATTCCTTTGAGTCTCGTGGAAAAGAAATTAAGAATTATAATTCCATGGAAGATTATCTTATCTCTATTTTATATGACTTCTATGACGAAGACCAGGACACGGAAATTCAATATAATACAGATGGACCCACTGTCGTTTTTATGGTGGGTGTCAATGGATCTGGAAAAACAACAACCAGTGCAAAATTAATTCGAAATTATCTAGAACAAAATAAAACAGTGGCCGTTGTAGCAGCGGATACATTCCGTGCAGGTGCTGTAGACCAGATAGAAGTCTGGGCCAATCGATTAAATGTTCCATGTATTAAAGGAAAACCCAATCAAGATCCGAGTTCCGTTATCATGGATGGATGTAAATATGCTTTAGAAAACAATATCGATATATTGATTTGTGATACAGCGGGTCGACTACAAAATAAAACCAATTTAATGAAAGAATTATCGAAAATGGCTCGTGTAGCCCAAAAAGTCATTCCAAGTGCGCCACATGAAGTATGGCTGGTTATGGATGCGACAACAGGGCAAAATGGAATTTCACAAGCCAGATTATTCTTAGAAGCAACTAATGTAACAGGTATTATTTTAACGAAGATGGATGGAACGGCTAAAGGTGGAGTTGTTCTAGCCATTCGTGATTTGCTGCATCTTCCTGTTCGTTTCTTAGGATTAGGTGAAAAACCAGAAGATTTAAAACCATTTGATATTAATGCCTATTTAATGGGTATCACCAAAGGATTGGAAGAGTGATGCTGGATCATTTTGTGATGAATGAATTGTTTGATGTATATGGACAATTACTGACAAAACGACAACAAGAAATTCTTCAATTGTATTGTCAGGAAGATTTATCGCTTTCAGAAATCAGTGAAGAACTCCATATTTCTAGAGCCGCGGTTTTAGATGCGATACATAAATCAATTCATCAGTTAGAAAAGTTCGAATCTGTGGTACAATATGTACGCAAAAGAAATCAACTATTTGCCTTAGTTGAAGACAATCAAAGTTTATCTGAGAAAATCAGATCTATATTTTAGGAGGGTAATTATGGCAATTGTAATGAGCGTAAATGCAGGAAGTTCTTCTTTTAAATTTCAAGTCTTTGAAATGCCAGAAGAAAAAGTATTAGCACAGGGAAATGTTGAACGAATTGGATTGGATAATTCAATTTTTGGAATGAAATTCAATGGACAAAAAATTGAAGAAATCAGTGATATTCCAGATCATGGTGTGGCGGTTCAAAAAATTATGGATGCCTTAGTTGAAAATAAAATTGTGAATCAATTAGAAGACATTCAAGCCATTGGACATCGTATGGTTCATGGAGGCGAATACTTTGATCATTCTGTATTGGAAAGTGAAGATGCTGTTAATAAATTTATTGAATTAACAGACTTAGCTCCTTTACACAATCCAGCTGGATTGCTGGGATATCGTTCTTTTAAAAAAGCTTTACCAAATGTTTCTCATACATTTGTTTTTGATACAGCATTTCATCAAAGCATGCCAAAAGAAAATTATTTATATGCGATTCCATATGAATATTATGAAAAAGATAAAGTTCGTCGCTATGGAATGCATGGAACATCTCATTTGTATTTAACACATCGCTATGCTCAAATTACAGGAAAAAGATTAGAAGATGTAAATATTGTGACTTGTCATTTAGGAAACGGTGGAAGTATTACTGCTGTTAAAAACGGAAAATCCTTTAAAACATCTATGGGATTTACACCATTAGCAGGTATTATGATGGGAACTCGTTGTGGAGATATCGATCCAGCCATTACCGTTTTCCTTCAAAAGAAATATGGATATACATACCAAGACATTGATAACATTTTAAATAAAAAATCTGGTTTATTAGGGGTTTCAGGTATTTCCAGTGATTCTCGTGATGTAGAAGCTGCTGCCAATGAAGGAAATGAAAGAGCTATTCTAGCGCAAAAAATGTTTGCCAGCCGTGTTATAGAAACCGTTTCTGGATACATTGGATTAATGGGTGGAGCCGATGCGATTGTATTTGCAGGAGGAATCGGTGAAAACGCATGGAATTATCGTAAAGCCATCTGTGATGGATTGTCTGTATTTGGTGTTGATGTGCCAGATGAATTAAATATTGGTGTACGTGCTAAAGAAGCCAAATTAAGTTCTGAAACATCTAAGATGGAAGTATGGCTTCTTCCAACGAATGAAGAATTAGTGATGGCACGAGATGCTTATAAGGATTTGATGGCTAATGCATAAAGAAATTTTAGAAGAAATTGCCAAAGCCAATCGTATCACCATTTTTCGTCATCAATTAGCGGATATGGATGCCATAGGCTCTCAATTGGGTTTGTTTACCTGGATTAAAGAAACATATCCTGAAAAAGAAGTCTATAAAGTTGGGTTTCCTTCACCGATTTCTGAAAAATTTGATAATGCACTGGATGAAGTGAGTGATGAACAAATCCATGATTCACTGGCAATTTTATTGGATACAAGTAATTTGGCACGCGTATCGGATCCTCGTTTTTCCTTGGCAAAACGGAAAATTCGAATCGATCATCATGTTAAAATCGAATCCATATGTGATATTGAATGGATTGATGAAAAAGCCAGTGCAACTTGTGAGATGCTTAGTATGTTGTTTATGAAAAATGGTATTTATATTTCTTCTAAAGTGGCTCAGTATTTTTATTGTGGATTAATAGCAGATAACATTCGTTTTTCTATTTCCAGTGTACGAAAAGAAACATTTGAAGTGGCTGCCTATTTGATGGAATGCGGTTTAAATGTTTTACAAGCCAATGAAATCAATTTTGCCATTTCGTATTCGGATTATTTATATGAAACAAAGGTTCGACAAAATTCAAAACGAGTCAATCATTGTTTGTATGCCATTATGGAAAAAGAAGACTATGTTGAATGTAATCAAAGCTATGAAAATGCCAAAGACAAGGTATATGTATTAAGTGGCATAGATGACATTCAAATTTGGGCTTTATTCACAAAAATGAAAGACAGTGACTTATATTCTTGTTCTCTTCGCTCTAAAACATTAAATATTCGTGAAATAGCTCAAAGCTTTCATGGAGGCGGACATATTTGTGCTTGTGGCATTAAAAATGTGACTCGAGAACAAGTCGATGAAATCATTCATCAATTATCGATTAAAAGTTTAGAATAAAAAAGTATTAAGCATTTGCTTGGATCCACGTGGTTAGGGAAAATTCTCTAGCCACTTTTTTTAGGAGGAGTACATGAAAAATACAATCTTAAATATTATTGGAAGTTCATTATTGGCTTTTGGCGTTTGTGCCTTTATTGTTCCATTTGACATCATTGTCGGAGGTGCTACAGGACTTTCTATCATTGGACATAAATTACTAGGATTCAATATGTCAACCATTGTTTTATGCATCAATATCATTTGTCTTCCCATTGGCTATATATTTGGAAGTAAAAAACTTGTATTAGGGTCCATTTTATCTTCACTCGTATATCCCTTTGCCCTGGCTATTTTTGAACAAATTCCAATGATCACAAATATTGTAGACAACATTTTTTTAGCTGTATTATGTGGAGGTATTGTATGTGGAACCGGAATTGGTTTAGTTATGCGTTCAGGTGGTTCTACAGGAGGGGTAGACATTCCTTGTTTATTGATGGCAAAATATATAAAAGTGGGTGTAAATCAAGTTATCAATGTTGTGGATACATTGATTATGATTGGACAAATTCCATTTTCCAATATTACCTATATCATTTATGGACTCATTTATACTTATATTATGACCCATTCTATTTCTCGTGTTTTAACGCTAGGTGTTGATAAATATCGAATCGATGTCATCAGTGAATCTTTTGAAACCATTTCAAATGCACTTCTTAAACAAGATTATGGCTTAACATTGTCTTATGTGCAATCTGGTTATCGCAAAAAAGAAGTCAAAAAAATTGAATGTGTTGTAGATATGAAAAGACTACGAAGCGTACAAGACATTATTGAATCCATTGATCCAACGGCTTTTATTACGATTGAAAAAGTTGTCGATGTAAAGGGAAGAGGATATACTTTAGAAAAGGAATGGCTATGAGGCATATTTTATTAAGCGACTACAATTTTGACCAAAACTGGGCGTATCCCACTTTGAAAAAATATATATCCAAAGAAGATAAAGTCTGTATTTGTGCTTTGACTTTTTTTGAAGACAATGAAGAAGACTGGAACCGTCAATTTAAAAAAGGACAAGGCTATTTATATCGAGCTTACCAAGATGTATTCTATAAATATGGGATTCAAGATATTTCCTGGATTGAATACTACAAGGATTCAATTCAGGAAATGATTCAAAAAATAAATAATAGTACGATTTTATATATACCAGGAGGATCTCCTGATATATTTATGAAACGAATCAAACAATGTCGATTAAAGAAAATATTAAAAAACTATCAAGGAACTATATTAGGTGTTTCAGCAGGGGCTATGGTTCAATTGGAGGCTTATCACATTTCACCTGATGAAGACTATAAAGAATTTGGTTATTATACTGGATTGGGGTATCTATCTGGATTTGATATAGAAGTACATTATCAGCTTCGCAATCAAAAATGGATTGATAAAGTTATAAAAGAAAAACACATTCCTGTATATGCGATAACAGAAAAAGGTGGCATAGTCATTGATAAAAATATGGAATGTTTTGGAAAAGTGGAGGAATTTAGATGAAAAAAATTGGAATATTATGTCTTTGTTTGTTGTTGAGTGGCTGTTCTCTTTTTCAATCGAAAATTAATGACATTAAAGGAAATTTAGTGGGAAACAATTATACGGTTTATACATATGACAATTATGGAAATCAGGTATTTAGTACGACTGGTGAAAAAATCAGTATTACAGGCAATGTTGTTGAATCGAAAAGCGTGGATCAAAATGGAAATGAACAAATAAATTATGAATTATCCAGTGTTATTACCATTACTATTGATGGAAATGAAATGGAATCTTGTGGAGATACTTGTATTTTTGAACAAAATGGATTAAGTCCCGATGTTGATTTTGCTTTAGGAAACATTGATAGTCATTCGAATTCCATCGCCGATGCAGCTGCGATTTCCAGAATGATCAATAAATACAAAAATATGTTTGGAAAATCTAGAATTGTGGTAATCAAATCGCAATTGGGACAACCTATTGTTGCTTATTCTGGTGATAAAGTATATTGGGAAATTCCTGAAAATTTACCAAAAATGACAAAATTGATGATTGATGGAAAAGCTTTATATATTCATCGAGCGAATTTTCAAATTATTGATCAGGAATTATTAAATTAGGAGAAACCATGAAAGCAATTTTATTAGATATAGATGGTACATTATTAAATAGTCAAAAAATAATTACATCTAAAACAAAAGAAGCCTTATTAAAAGCACAAGCTTCTGGTATTCGATTGGCTATAGTTTCAGCTCGAACACAAAATGGTTTGAATCGTTTTGGTAGAGAACTCCAATTTGAAAAATATCACGGTATTTATATTGCCTGCAATGGAGCTCATATTACAGATGCACAAACAAAAAAAATAATTTATTCAAAGATGATGTCAAAAGATCTTGTCAAAGATATTTTAGAGCATTTAAAAAAATTCAATGTGACTGTATTAATTGCTCATAAAGAATATATGTATACAAATGATGTATATGGATGTCATATCACTTTAAATAATAAAGACTTCGATGTCATTCAATATGAATCTAGAAACAACGAATATTTGTTGTGTGAAAAAAGAGATTTAGCTTCTTTTTGGAACTGGGATTGTCCAAAAATATTAGTAGCAGGGCAGCCTGAATATTTACAAGAAGTTCATGAACAAATGGCTGCACCTTTTAAAGATGTTACAACCCATGGATTTACGGCTCCTTTTTATTATGAATTTAATCCTAAAGGAGTCAGCAAACCACAAGCTATTCAAATTGTTTTTGAATCTATGGGAATTTGTCCAGAAGAAATGATGGCTTTTGGGGACCAGAAAAATGATATTTCTATGATTCAATATGTGAAATATGGAATCGCAATGGGAAATGCGATCGATGAATGTAAACAAGTGGCTTATGATATTACATTAGATAATGATCACGATGGCATTGCGCATGCGATTTATAAATATATTCCTGAAATACAATAAGGTGTGGCTATTTACCACACCTTAATCATTTTCTTCAAAAGAACCTGTATACAAATGATAATAAACACCTTTTTGGTTCATTAAATCCTCGTGATTTCCTCTTTCAATGATATGACCATTGTCTAAAACCATAATCGCATTGGAATTTTGAATGGTACTCAATCGATGAGCAATCACAAATACCGTACGTCCTTCCATTAATTTATCCATGCCATCTTGTACAATTTTTTCAGTACGGGTATCAATGGAAGAAGTCGCTTCATCTAGAATTAATACCGGTGGATTGGCCACAGCTGCTCGGGCAATAGATAACAATTGTTTCTGTCCCTGTGATAGACTTTCTTGACCTGCCACAATCATTGTATTATAGCCATGTTCCAAGTGCTTAATAAAATCATGGGCATTGGCTAGTTTTGCAGCAGCAATGCATTCTTCATCTGTCGCATTCAAATTTCCATATCGAATATTGTCCATGATGGTTCCTGTAAATAAATTAACATCTTGTAGTACGATACCTAAACTTCTTCGTAAATCATCTTTTTTAATTAATTTGACATCAATGCCATCATATGTAATGGAACCTTTTTGAATATCATAAAAACGATTGATTAAATTTGTGATTGTTGTTTTACCAGCACCTGTTGCACCTACAAAAGCTATTTTTTGTCCGGGTTTGGCAAATAAAGAAATATCATGTAAAACAACTTTCTTTTCATTGTATCCAAATGTGACATCGTGAAAGCGTACATCCCCTTTTAAAGGCACCAATTCCACTTGTCCATTCGAACGTGGATGACGCCATGCCCAGTGGCCTGTATTAAAATCAGCTTCTTGTCCATTTTCATCTACATTGACCAAAGTAACTTTTCCTTTATCGATTTCTACTTTTTCATCTAAGATATTATAGATACGAGTGGCACCGGCACTTGCCATAACAATGGAATTTAATTGCTGGCTGATTTGATTGATGGGACCATTAAAAGATCGATTTAATTGTACAAAGGCAACAATTGTTCCAACTGTAATACCTCCAATGTTATGTAAAGCTAAAATCGATCCTGCAATGGCTGTAACAACATAGGATAAATAGCCTAAATTTCCTAAAATTGGCATTAAAATATTGGCATATGTGTTGGCTTTTGTAGATGCTTCACATAATTTTTCATTGACTTTATCAAAATCTTCAATGGCTTTTTGTTCATGCGTAAATACTTTAACAACTTTTGTTCCTTCTATCATTTCTTCAATGAAACCATTGACATGGCCTAATTCATTTTGCTGAGCCTGAAAATAAATTCTTGAAAAAGATGTCACTTTTTTTGAAATAAACAACATTAGACATGAAAAGGCAACTGTAATGCAAGCTAAAATGGGACTCATCATAAACATGGAAACCAATACCGCAAATATTGTCACAAAAGATGAAATAAAAGAAGGAATGCTTTGTGAAATTAATTGACGAAGTGTATCGGTATCATTGGTATAAACTGACATGATATCTCCATGTGCATGGGTATCAAAATATTGAATAGGAAGTGCTTCCATATGTATAAATAATTGTTTTCGAATATTATTAAGTGTACCCAGTGCAATTTCAATCATGACACGATTCCATAAATATGTAGACAATACACCAATTCCATAAACACAGGCTAGTTTTATTAAAGCTATGGCTAATGGCATAAAATCAGTGTTTTCTGAAATCAACATAGGTGTAATATATTGATCGACTAAACTCTTAATAAATGTATTTCCGATAACACCTGCAATCGATGAAATGATGATTAAGATAAAAACAATAAAAGATAGGCCTTTATTATTGGATAAAGTTTCCTTTAAAACACGAAATAAGCTTTTAAAATTATTGTTCATCAAAATCACCTCCTTTTTGTTGTGCTTCATATGTTTCTTTATATTGAATACAAGAAGACAATAATTCTTCATGAGAACCCAAAGCAACCACTTGTCCATCATCAATCACTAATATTGAATCGGCATCTTGAATGGAAGAAATACGTTGTGAAATGATGATACGAGTGGTATCGGGTATTTTTTCTAAAAATGCTTGACGAATTAAGGCATCGGTTTTCGTATCGACTGCACTTGTTGAATCATCAAGAATTAATATTTTTGGTTTTTTCAATAAAGCACGAGCAATACATAAACGTTGTCTTTGTCCTCCAGATACATTGCTTCCGCCTTGTTCAATATGTGTATTGTAACCATCTGGCATTTTCTGAATAAATTCATCGGCTTGAGCCAGTTGACATGCTTCTACTATTTCCTGATCACTGGCATCTGGATTTCCCCAGCGCATATTTTCTTTAATGGAACCAGAAAACAAGACATTTTTTTGAAGGACCATGGCAACATTGTCACGTAGTGTCTTCAAATCATATTCTCGTACATCTACACCCCCTACTTTGATATTTCCAGCAATAACATCGTATAAACGAGGAATTAACTGTACAAAACTGGATTTTGAGGAACCAGTAGCTCCCAATACACCTAGTGTACTTCCACTTGGAATATGTAAATCAAAGTCTTTCAGGACATAGCCTTCTTCAACTTCGCCATAATTAAAATATACATGATTAAAATCAATGCTTCCGTTTTTGACTTGCGTTAAACCATTTTCAGGAGATGTTAAAGAACTTTGATGATTGATGACATCGGCTACACGTTGACAACTGGCAATGGACATAGTAATCATGACAATCATCATGGACATCATCATTAAAGACATCAATATGTTGTTGGTATACGTAAACATAGATAATAATTCCCCTGTTGTCATGGAATCAGATACAATTAAATGGGCTCCAAACCAGGAAATCAATAAAATAGCACAATACATTGTGAACTGCATGGCCGGTGTATTTAAAATCAATATCTTTTCTGCTTGTTTTTGAAGGCGAAAGACTTCGTCAGAAGCATGTGTGAATTTTTCTCTTTCAAAATCTTCACGAACAAAAGATTTTACAACACGAATTCCAGTAATGTTTTCCTGTACCGAAGAATTCAGATTATCAATTTTTTTAAACATTTTCATGAATTTAGGATGTACTTTGGTACATACAAAGAAAAGAACGATGCCTAAAAATACAATAGCAAAAACAAATACAAACGCTAATTCACTATTGACCTGAAAAGCCATAAATAATGCACAAATCAACATCATAGGGGAACGAACACAAGCACGAATAATGGCCATATAGGCATTTTGAATATTGGTAATATCCGTTGTCATTCGTGTAATCAATCCACCAGTGGAATAGGAATCAATGTCTGAAAACGCAAAATCCTGAATATTTTTAAATTCAGCTTTTCGTAAATTCTTAGCTAAACCAGCTGAGGCAATAGATGCATGTTTTCCTGAGAGTGCTCCAGCAATTAAGGAAATTAAAGCCGCAATCACCATATAAAGACCGACTTTAACAATGACATTCATATTACCTTGGGCAATGCCTGAATCCACTAAATCAGCCATAAAATACGGAATTAAAACTTCCATAATGACTTCAATTCCAACATAAACTGCCGATTTTATGGAAGAAGTTTTATATTCTTTGATTTGTGATGCTAAAGTTTTAATCATGTTTTACCTCCTTTGAAATGTTTTGTAAAGAACGCTGCAGAAAAGCCAAAAATAATTCTTTTTCTTCATTTGAGAATCCTTTTAATAAATTTTCTTCATTTACTTCAATTTGATTCTTAATCATTGACTCCATTTCAAATGCTTTTGGAGTCAATACAATTTGTTTGGCTCGTTTATCAGTGGGATGAGATAAACGTTGAATAAATTTTTTCTGTTCCAATCGATTTAATAAACCTGTAACAGTGGGATTGGAAATCTTTAAATCATTTTCAATATCTTTTTGAACAATAATTTCATCTCTATGACTACTTAAAAAACGAAGAACATCACTTTGTGATTTGGTTAAATCACATTCCTTTAGTGTATGATCCATGACATTTTTTAAGCTTCGACTAATAAAATGAAAATAATGTGCATATAAAATGGGATGATTCATAGAGCCTCCTATATATAGCACGCTAATATATAGCGTGCTATAATTTTATCTATGAAGTTCTTATTTGTCAATACATATAAATTTGATAAAATAAGAATATGAAAAAAAATGAAGAATATATCGCAACTTGTATAGACGAAACAAGAATGGGCTCGGGTATTGTAAAAATTAAGGATCAGGTGGTTTTTGTACCGGATTTACTAAAAGAAGAAGTTGCTACTATAAGAATTGTTAAAGTCAAAAAAAATTATGCGTTTGGTATTATAAAAGAACTGATTTCAAAAAGTTCCTTTCGTATTCAACCTCTATGTCCATATAAAACATGTGGAGGCTGTCAATATCAACATATAGACTATGCTTATCAGCTGCAAATGAAGACAAAACAAATGAAAGACTTATTTTGTCGCCAAGTCAATGAAAATATTGAAGTAAAAGATACAATAGGATGTCAATATCCATATTATTATCGCAATAAAGCACAGTTTCCCGTACAAATTAAAGACAATCAAATTCAAATTGGATTTTATCGAAAACACTCCAATGACATTGTGCCATGTAAAAAATGTTTGATTCAATCCGAAGACATCAATACGATTTATCAATTTATTCAAAATCATATAACTCTTGAACAAGCCATAGAATTGCGTCATATATTTATTCGTACATCGAATGAAGAATCGCAAATTGTCTGGATTGGAAGAAATGAAAAACCATTTGTTTCTTTAAACGAACAATTATTATCAGTGTTTCCCAATCTGAAAAGTATTGTCTTTAACTATAATCAAAGAAAAGACAATGTGATTTTAGGAAAAGATTATATAGTGATGGCAGGAAGAGATTTTATTTATGAATCTTGTATGAATCACAAAATACAGCTTCATTTTAAATCTTTTTTCCAGGTAAATCCCAAACAAATGGAAAGACTCTATCAAACGGCTATAGATTGTGCGAACTTAAATAAAAATCAGACATGTATTGATTTATATTCTGGAACTGGAACCATTGCCTTAGCTATTTCAAAGTATGTAAAAGAAGTTATTGGGGTTGAAATTGTTAAAGAAGCAGTAGAGAATGCGAATCGAAACAAAGAAATTAATCATATCGAGAATTGTACTTTTATTTGTCAGGATGCCACAGAATTTGCACATGAAAGAAAATATTCAGACATCGATGTATTGTTTGTGGATCCTCCTCGAAAGGGAATGAGCGAACAAGGAATTCAGGATATTGTGACTTTACAACCAGAAAAAATTATTTATATTTCCTGTAACCCAGAAAGTCTGGTTCGAGATTTGAATGTATTTTCAAAACAGGGATATTATTGTCAAATGATTCAGCCCGTGGATATGTTTTGTCATACAACAGGAATTGAAAATATTGCGGTATTGAAAATGGAGTGAAACAATCACTCCATTTTTAAAAATCCACTTGAATCCAATACATTATGAATCTGATTGGATAACCACTCCACTGTAAAATATGAACTATATTCTCTTTGATAGTGCTGACTGGCCAGGTTTTCTGTATATTGTGAAAAAGGCATTAAACGAAAATTGCTATAATTGGATTCAAAGTGATTCACAATGGGAATGATTTTCACATTTTGAATGGAAATATTTTCTTCTTCTTTTACAATGTCCCAAGTCGCAATGGCTCCAATTTCATACATATTTTCAAAATCTTCACTGGCACGACTAACTTGAGCCGCACTGGAAATAAAATTTCCTAAAGAATAAAATACAATGGTTTCTTTTCCCTGGTCATTAACCAATGTTTCAGCGGGTTGAATGGTATGGGGATGATTTCCAATAATGACATCAACTCCTAAATCATTTAAAAAAGAAGCTACTTCTTTTTGTGTATCATTCACTTCAAATGTAAATTCATCTCCCCAGTGCATACTCACAAATACTAAATCAGCTTGTTTTTTTGCTCTTTTCACATCATTTTCTATCAAATCCTGACAGTTTTGATCGAATTGACCATATTCATTCAAAAAATAATTCACATCATAACTATTTTGACTATATAGATTTGTGGCATAGGTATAAGCTAAAATTGCTATGCGGAGACCGTCTTTTTCCACGATGGAAATGGTATCTCTTTGTTTTTGGGATGTATAAGCACCCGTATGTCCAATTCCATTTTCATCTAAAATAGATAATGTATTTTCAATACCTTGTACACCTTGATCCACGCTATGATTGGTCGCAAATGTAACATAATCAATGCCAATGTCTTTGTATTGATTCGCAATTTCATAAGGTGCATTGAATTGATAGGCAACACCTGATATTCCTAATTCTTTTCCTCCAATAGGAACTTCCTGATTGGCAATGGTCAAATCACTATCCAAATAGGGAAGAACATCGTCCAGATATGAACCGAATTGATAATTGTCCATCCAATCATATAATCCTTGTTCATATAGTAAATCTCCTGTAGCACAAATAGAAAGAGTTTGGATTTCTGGTTCTTTTTTGAATAGATGAAAAATTGCTGAAATCAAGGAAAAAATGAGTACTAGAGGAATGATGCAGACAATAGCTAAACGAAAGTAATTGATTTTTCTTTTCATAGTTTTATTGTATCAATAAGATGTCAAAGAATAAATGTCAAATATTACAAAAAAACGCGAATTATCACTTTCGCATTTTATGTTTTATTTTTCGTAGTGTTTGATAAATGGAATACATCTTTGGATTGACTATAAATTCAAAATCACCCATTAATTCAATCACATTTCCATTAAAGCCTTTCTTAAATAAATATACACCATAATCGGGTGCACTTTCATCAAAAATACCACTGATTCCATATAAATTATATCGTTTATATCCTTTTTCAATGCATGTCTTTAGCATATGCCAGTGAAGAGCATAGGGAGAACAAAACTTCATATATTTTTCATAGACACCGCTCATCAGACATAATATTTCTTGTCCATATGTAAAAAATAAACCAGCGGCTAATATAATATTGTTTCCATCGGATTCTATAATATGATTGGCGTCTTCTATTTTCTTTTGGAATATTTGTACTTGTTCCATCGCGATATTCATTTTCCGTCGAATTTTCAAGCTTTCCTGTTTTTCTAAGCGAATAGAAGACTGGTTGACAATGTCCTGATGTTTTTGTAGATCTTTTTGAAGACTATGAATATAGTCTTGCATATTCATTGTGGCATATAAAAATTGTACATAGCCATCTTCATGAAAAGAATCATAAACATTTTGATAATAAGAACTCTCTCGAAATTCAAATCCTCTACGTTGCGTAGTATCTTGAATGATTTCTTCATAAATAGATAAATGATTACGATCCAATTCATGTACTTGTATATTATAATCCATCACATGATGAATACTGCGTATTGTTTTTCTTTCCATTCGCTTCAATAAATCATCTTGTGTTATATTTTCTGTATCAATGGTATATATCCATCTTGGTTCACGACTGGCATCAATTCCTGTAGTAAAGCCTTCGTGTGTATAACCAAGTTTTATAAGATGATTAAAAATATGGGAATGATCAAATCCGTTTTCTACAATTTGTCCTTGCAGGTTTCTTTCTTTATAAGGAAAATACGGATTCATATGCAAATACAATATGTTTTTCTTTTTTAAATAGGAAACAAGTTGTTCATGGAAAAAAGATAATAATTCCAAATTTGAAAAATCAAGAAGGGGACCTCTTAGAATTTGACAACAAGAATAAGATTTAAAAATAGGAACAAAAGATAACATGCTTGCAGCAATAACTTGATCATTTTCAAGGATGCCCACATAAGAATATGGATAGCCTCGTTTCATTCTTTGATGTGCCATGTTTGGGGTTTGCCAGAAGTTGTTGTTGGAAAAATGAATGGAGAATTCTTTGAATTCTTGTTCAGATAGTTCTTTAAAAATCATATGAGTACCTCTATGTAAGAATTATATCATTTTTATAAAAAAAGTGTCCATTACTGGACACAATTAAATATAATGCTTGGCAATATTTTCAATTCCATCTGGATTTTTTTGAACCCATTGATCAAAAGAGCAACCATCTTGAGCAATCTTTTGACCTAATTCAACCATAAATTGTGGAATATCTTGTTCTAAGATAGCACCAATTTCTTTACCCATTGATTCTTTTCCTTGTTCATCGTTTCCATATATAAACAATAAGAAAGCAGGATAAGCTTTTTTATCAATGACTTTCGTATGACCTCGAAAACCAATTTTTCCAATTTGGTGGGTTCCACAAGAAGAAGTGCAACCCGAAATATGAATGGTGCATAATGCATTCGAAGGAAGATTGGCATCACGTACAGCTTGGATACAAGCTTTTAATAGACCTTGTGAATCTCGTAAACCAACTTGACATGTTTGAGCGCCAATACAGCTGATCGATTTTTCAAAATCAGATTGAGCATTGTCTTCTTGAATAAGTTCGATGATTTGTCGGGCTTCAAGTGCTGTACAATTAATAATGTAACAAGATTCATCTGGCGATAATCGTAAAGAAACGTCTTCCATGGATGCAATTGCCTGATTTAAGGCATTCAGTGTTTCCCATTTTGGATTTCCCCCAATTGGATGGTAACAAACACTATATAAGCCTTCTTGTTTTTGTGGAATAACAAATGGATGATCAATGGTTCCATTTCCTTGTTTTACAATTGGTTTGGATTCCACTTGTATTTTTAAATCTTCTTTAAACGCATTTTCTAAGTTTTCATTAAAAATAGACTGGAACGCTTTTTCTCCACCGACTGCTTCTACCATATAACGTGTACGCGCTTTAGCACGGTTTGTATAATTTCCGTGCTGCAAGAATGTATCACGCATGGCTTTAATATAATATAGAATGTTTTCACCCGCAATATGACTGGCTACCTGAATTCCAAATTTTGGATTGTTTCCCAATCCTCCTGCACAATAGACATCAAATGTACCGTCATTATTAGCAACAAATCCTAAGTCACGGAACGTAGCATGGGTTACATTTTCTATGGAATTCGAAAAACCTACCTTTAATTTTCGAGGCATTTTTTCAGCTTTAATCAGTGTTAATAAGTAATCACTGGCTTTTTGTGCATAGGGTAATACATCAAAACATTCATTTTTTTGTACACCCGATAATGGAGAGCACATTACATTTCGTGGAAAATCTCCTCCACCTCCTAAAGGAATAATACCTGCATCTAAAGCTTGTTCATAGATTGGAAAGAGTTGTTCACAACTTAAGTCATGGAGCTGAATGGTTTGACATGTTGTAAAATGACTTCTTGTGACTTGGTGTTCTCTCATCGTATTAACCACAAAGTTTAATTTTTCTTTTGAAATGGCACCAGCTGGCATACGTAAACGAAGCATACTGGCTTTTCCACCTTTTTGTGAATAGCTTCCATAAAAACCAGAAAAACCTTTATAATCTTTCATGCTCATTTGGCCTGCATAAAATTGTCTGGTTTTATCATAAAATTCTGTTAAATCATTTTTAAAATCAGTTGTCATAGTGTTTTCCGTCCTTTACAATAATTCTAAACTAATTTTGGTGAAAATAAAAGATTATGATACACTTAATACATGGCATATTTTCCTTTTTTTATTGAATTAAAAAATCAAAATGTATTAGTGATTGGTTCGGGTCCCATCGCAAAATCGAAAATAAAGACGTTACAAGAATTTGGTGCTATTGTCACTTGTATTTCTAATTCAGAATGTGACATGAATTGTATTCATATTCAAAAAGCATTTGAAATAAGTGATTTAGATGGTTTTTCTATTGTTGTCATTTCGACCAATGATAAAAACTTAAATCATAAAATTGCCAAGATTTGTAAAGAAAAACATATTTTAGTAAATGCAGTGGATCAAAAAGAAGATTGTACTTTTATTTTTCCTTCTATCATTAAGAAAAAAGACATTGTCGCTGCTTTTTCTTCTTCAGGAAAAAATCCAGTGATTTGTCAGTATTTAAAGAAACAAAACGAAAAAATTGTGAGTGATCAATTGGCTTGTATTAATGAAAAAATGGAGAACATTCGAAAGGAACTAATGCATTTGGATGCGAAAGAAAGAAAACAAATTTTAAATGAATTTTTAGAAAAATCATTGCAGGAACAATAGGTGATGATATGCATATAAAAGTAGGAACAAGAGGATCAAAATTAGCTTTAATTCAGACGCAATCAGTTATTGATGTATTGGAAAAGGCTTTTCCCGAACATTCGTTTGAATGTGTTATTATTCATACAAAAGGTGATAAAAATGTGTCTTCTTTATCAAAAATAGGTGGAGATGGTTTATTTATTCGTGAAATAGAGGAGCAGCTTATTCAAGATAACATTCAAATGGCAATCCATTCTATGAAGGATTGTCCCATTGAATTAAGAAAAGGATTGACTTTATCCAAAGCCTGGAAACGAGAAGACAATCATGATGTATGTATTTTAAATCAAACAACTTGGAATAATTTAAAACCACATGCTAAAATCGCAACAGGAAGTATTCGTCGAAAGAAACAACTTGAAACTTTAAGAAATGACATAGAAATTATTGATATTCGAGGTAATATTGATACGCGTATTCGTAAAATGAAAGAAAATGGATATGATGGATTAATTTTAGCAAAAGCTGGATTAAATCGATTATCGATTCCATGTGATTATATTTTTTCCTATGAAGAAATGTGTCCAAGTCCTTGTCAAGGCGCTTTGGCTATTGAATGTAAAGAAGATAATGTGGAATTATTACAGATGTTAGATACTTTCTATGATGAAAAAACAGAAATAGAAGTTTGTTGTGAACGCTCTTTCTTAAAAGAAATGAAGTGTTCGTGTCAAAATCCGATTGGAGCGAGTGCAACCTATGAAAATGGGAATATTCATTTATATGCGATGTATGGCGATGAAAAATTGTATTATGCTTCTGTAGATGGAAATCATCCGGAACAAGTGGCTTTTGAAGCCGCAAAAAGAATTCGAAAACAAATGAAACATCATGTGACTTTAGTTTCGGCAGGTCCTGGAAATATCAAAGACGTAACATTAGCTGCTTTCGAAGCGGTTGCACAAGGTGACTGTATTTTATATGATCGTTTGATTCCCATGGAATTATTGGATTATGCCCAAAAAGAGTGTGAATGTATCTATGTGGGAAAAGCCAGTCATCATCATACTATGACACAAGATGAAATTAATGCCTTATTAGTGGAAAAATCATTACAATATAAACATGTTGTTCGACTAAAAGGAGGCGATGTCTTTGTTTTAGCACGAGGACAAGAAGAAATTCAGACTCTAAAAGATAAAGGCATTTCTTATTCAACGATTTCAGGGGTTTCTTCTTGTATTGCAGCTCCTGGTAGTGCTGGCATTCCTTTAACAATGCGAAACATTTCAACGGGTTTTCATGTGATGAGTGCCCATAATACAAAAGGTGAGTTTTCGCATTTGGATTTTAAATCTTTGGCGAAAAGTCAAGATACGTTAGTTTTTTTAATGGGATTGTCAAAAGCTAAAAAAATTGCACAAAAATTAATGGATGAAGGTATGGAAGCTGATATGCCTATGGCTTTGATTTCACAAGCTACAACGATGTATCAGAAAATGTTATATACGACTTTAGAACAGATTCAATATCAGAAAATGGATTTAAAATCGCCTTGTATGATTGTGATTGGACAATGTGTACAATTTCATGATGAAAATAAAAAAGAAATCATTTTGCCAAAAATTGGAAAAGAATCCATTTCATTGGATTTACCGGGTTATAAAATTCATGAAATTCAAGTTTCAAATATTCACTTTCTTCCATTTGAATTTAAAAATATTCCAAATACTATAATTTTCTCTAGTAAACATGCGATTGATTCATTTTTTAAGCAAATCAATGACATACGAAATTTTGTGAATACAAAATTCTTGTGTGTAGGAGCTTCAAGTGCAAATTATTTAAAATCTTATGGCATTTCCTGTGATTTTATGCCTTCAATTTATAATATGGAAACCCTGATAAAGGAATGTCCGTTTTCATTAAAAAATGCGGTTTATTTAAGTGGATCAAATAAAAGGGAATATGAATTTGAATCGATAAAGGTTTATGAAAATAAAGAAATTAAAATTAAGAATATGAATGTTTATCATCCAGTTTTATTTACTTGTGGATCCAATGTCAATCGATTTTTATCGCATGTCATGAATATGGATGAATTTAAAGAAAAGGGAGTGGCATATTCCATTGGTCCAAAGACATCAAAAGTCTTAAAAGAATGGGGTATTCAAAATATTAAAGAAGCCAAAGAAGCATCTTTAATTTCTTTATGTGAATTGGTGAAAGAAAATGAAGACTAAAGATGTTACGTATGGTGCTGTATTTACCGCTTTAATTGCGATTGGCTCTAAAATATCGATTCCTTTACCATCCATTGGCATGCATTTTACACTACAATGGCTATTTATTTTATTGGCAAGTTTACTATTGGAAAAGAAAAATGCCTGTATCAGTGTCGCTACTTATTTATTGCTAGGCCTTATTGGCTTACCTGTTTTTGCCTCGGGTGGAGGCATTGGCTATATATTAAAACCAACTTTTGGTTTTTTACTTGGCTTTCTGGTTGCGACTTTTGTGATGGTCTCGATGCCAAAAAAAGATTTTATGAAAACTATAATAGGGTTATGTACATATTATGGTTTTGGTTTTCTTTATTATTATTTTATGATGGCTTTCTTTTATCAGCAGTCACTGGGAATATGGATAGCCATTATCAATTGTTTTACAACCTTTATTCCGGATTTATTTTTATGTATTTTGGCTTGTGAAATAAAAAAACGTGTTCGCTTATTCTAAAATGGATAAGCTTTTTTTTGAAATTAATAAGATAAAAATTACAATATTTTGAATTGTCTAGGAGAAGACAAGCGATTATAATTTATTAAGAGGATTTATACTATGATTTATATAGCAATTTGTGATGATCACAAAACACAGGTGGAATATATTAAAAATTGTATTCAAAAATTGAATTTAAAAAAAGAAGTGGAGTTATGTACGTTTACTAGTGAAGAAGATATGATTGAAACGTGTAAAAGAATCAATCGTAATTTTATTTTCATTTTAGATATTGTTTTAAAAGATAATGTAAGTGGTATTGATATTGCCAAAACAATCAATGAATTGTTTCCTAAATCAGTTATTATTTTTATTAGTTCGTATTTAGAAAAGGTAACGGACATTTTTGAAGTGGAGCAGTGTTATTTTATTTATAAACCAGAAATGGAGAAACGATTACAAGGTGCTATAGAAAAAGCTATTTCAATTTATGATAATCGAAGTCGTACATTAAGTTTTAAAGTAGGAAGTGAAACAAAGATTGTTCCTTTAAGTGATATTTATTCCATTGAACGGATAAAACGATATAGTTTAGTTAAATGCAAAGACCATGTGTATCGAATATTAGATGATTTTGAAAATTTAATGCCAAAATTAAATTCTTATTTTTTCCAGTGCCATCAATGTTACATTGTGAATTTTATGAATGTAAAAGAATTTAGTAAAAAAGAATTTATATTAACGGATCAATCATATGTTCCGATTAGTCGATCTAGATTAAAAGAAACGGAACATAATTTTCAATTGTATTTAAGGGGATTGTGACATGAATGTACTTAAAGTAATTTTAAAAGAAAAAGAAATTGTGATCTTTATTCTATGTGAATTATTTATGATTGGTTTTGCTCCTATATTCTGGGTTAGTAAGAAAAATGCATTCAATGCGATTTTATTGGTTTTTTTAATATTAATTGGTTCTTTTTCTTTATATTTGTTGTATAAAATCACAAAGAAATTTGATCAGCAATCGAAAGAAAATGCAGAAAAAGAAATTTTATTGAAACAAAAAGATATTCAAAATCAGCATATTCTGGCTACGATGCAGATGACAAAGGATTTAGATGAATTAAAGATGAAGGTACAAAGAGAATTGTATGACCAGGATATCACTACTACGCAACAAATTGATGACTATATCAAATCACATTATGAATCCATTTTCATGTTTTTTACGGATAATAAAATTGTAGATGCCATTGTGTATAATAAAGTCATGTTGATGAAAAAACTTCATATTAAGTATTCTATTGATATTGTGATTCCTTCTCAATTAGAAATAGACAACATTGTTTTGATTTCAGTATTAGGAAATTTACTGGACAATGCGATTGAAGCTTGTGAAAATGTAAAATTCGGGAAGCGTTTTGTGAATTTAAAGATGCGATTGAATCAGGGATATTTAATAATTGAAGTGCAGAATTCATGTATAGACAATAAAATAATTGAAAAAGGAAAGAGCACAAAAAAAGAAAAAGAAGAACATGGTATTGGTTTAAAAATCATTGAAAAGTATTGTCAGGAATACAATGGAATGTTTGAAACCAGTGTTTTGAATCAGCAAGCCTCTTCTTATGTGTCTTTGAAGTGCAGGAATTAAGATATGACTGGATATACAAATTTATATCTTCAACTTATTTTTTTGATTCAGGAATTAAATTATGCTTATTTTCTCATTCATTTTTTTGATTCAGAAAATAAGAAACGAGATTTTTTCATTATTTTATTCATGTATCATTTTGTTTTTGATCCCATTGCATATGAGTTTCAAAATAATATTGTATTAAAATTCATTTGGGGTAGTTTTTCTTTATTAAGTATCTGGTTTTTATATCATAAAAATTGTACCGTTTTTAAAGTCATAACATCGTATATTATCATGGTGGTTGTCATGAGTTTTACGGAATTGATTTTATTGGGATTTATGCATTTAATTAATTTTGATTTATCTCATATTGATATGCTGAATTATCCTTTGTATTTGTATGGTATACAAGGTGTTTTATATTTTATTTTGTTTACATTGTCTTTAAAAATTTTTTCGAAACGATATTTAATCTATTTAAAAGAAAATTTATTTTTAATTTTCTTATATATCAATCAGGCTATTATTTCTTATTTTGCGGCGGGTTGTTTACTATATTTAACAGATGCAACATATATAATATATATTCTCTTGATTCAGATGCTTTTGTTTCTTTTTCAGTTGTGTTTGTTGATTATGCTCTATAAACGAAGTCTTGCCAAACAAAAGGAAAGAACGATGTGGATGCTGGAAAAAGAATATGAAAAACAATTAAAAACATATATAGATATTCGTGGAAATCAGGAAGAATATCGTATGCTTCGTCATGATATTTTAAATTTTTTATTGGTTAATAGAGGCAAATATGAATGATTTTCTGTATATGAATTTGATTTTCTTTTTACAGGAAATCAATTATGGTTATTTTCTTATTTATTTTTTAGGTTCCAGACAAAAGAAAAAAGATTTTTTATTTATTGTTGTATTTTCCATTTTGTGTTTAATCCAGTAGGGAGTCTACTAAAAAATCAGTTGTATCTAAAATTTATTTGGGGATTGATTTTTTTAATTGGTTTGTGTTTTTATTTTCGAAAAGAAGCATCTATTTTCAAAATTATTATTTCGTATGTTGTATTAGCTGGTGTGATGTGTTTTGGAGAGTTGATTTTATTAGGTATTCTTCATTTATTTGTTTCACAAGTCAATCAGATGACTATGCTGGATTTACCCTTCTGGCTTTATATTTGTCAATTTTTTATGGATTTCATTTTATATACATTATGTATACAATTTTTATCAAAATCAGTATTTGCTTATATCAAGGAGAATCTATTTCTAATTTTATTATATATCAATCAAATGTTGATTTTATATTTTAGTGTGGCTTGTTTAATTTATTATCCGAGTTCGATAATTTTATGTATTCATATAGTATTGATTGTCTTTCAGATTGGCATTTTATTACGGGTTTATAAACAAAGTTTGAAGAAACAAAATGAAATCACGTGCCAAATGTTAGAAATTGAATATGAAAAACAATTGAATGAATATATAAAAATAAGAGGAAACCAGGAAGAATATCGTATGCTTCGCCATGATGTACTAAATTATATTCAGGAAAAAAGAAGATAAAATTAAAATGTAACTATTTTATTACGGAGTTACTTTTTCTTTGTCACAATCTTTTCACAATTAATTATTTGTAAATAATAAATGAAATGATGTAAAAAATAACCAAAATTAGAACATTTAAATATGATAAGATGTATTTACCAAATAAGACAGAATAATATAAAAGCTGCGGGAAATATTATACATCAAATCAATATTATAGGAGGATTTT
>NZ_JBJEEY010000167.1:0-12432 GCF_051873555.1 Floccifex sp.
TATTCAATATCTTTTCTAATAGTTTCTTGTTGTTTTTAAACAGGATACGCATAAAGGTATCATCAAAGGGTCTAAATCGTTTGATAGCTTGTAGAAACTGTTCATTGTGTGCCGCGGGCATTGTGTAGTATTTTTATTCATTTAAAAATCCTCCTATAATATTGATTTGATGTATAATATTTCCCGCAGCTTTTATATTATTCTGTCTTATTTGGTAAATACATCTTATCATATTTAGAAATCGTATTTATGGTTATTTTTTACATCATATCATTCATTATTTACAAAGAATTTAATTATGAAAACAAAATGACAAAGAAAAGGAAGATAGAATGGCTATCTTCTTTTATAGAAATTATATTATTTATTTACGTTTTTTTAGAATAGTTAAAATACCAGCTAAAGATAAAGCAGAAACAGCTGTAGATGCATATAATTTCGCATTGGTTTGTACGCTAGTTGAAGTTGATTTTTTATTTGAATCTTTTTTTGGAACTTCTGGTTTTACATCTTTTTGATAATATACATTAATGACTATATTTTCATTCATAAAATCAAAAACCAATGGATTTTCTGTCTCTTCTTCAATTTGATCTTCATTTAAGCTTAATGCAGCAATGATTTGATCATGTTCATAATCACTTCCTTGTGATAATACTTCAGTTTCTACATATTTGTAGTCTTTAATGTCAACTTTATCATATTCAGTTGCATCAAAGGAAGTACCGTATTCTATTGCATCATTCACTACCGCATCTTTTAATACTTTATTTGTTCCTTTTTCTAAGTAGTTCACTGTTACTTTATAGTTAAGTGTATGTGCAGCTTTCAAAGCTAAAATCTCATGTTTGTTTGATGCATTGTAGTGTTGAATAAACTTATATTCTCCATCGACATTCCAGCGATCTGTGTATTCTTCTTCATCAAGGATTGCATATCCATCATAATACCAATCATCAATTAAATCGTTGCAGTCATCTAAAATCCAATTACTTCCTACATTGCTAAATGAAATAATTCCTTTACTATATATGTCATCTCCTGCTTTATCAGCGTGGTTATTATAGATTTGTGCATTGGATGGGAGTGTTAAATTCCCACTTGCTCCATTATAAACTCCACCACCATTATTTGGTTCGTAGTTATTCATAATTGTTACGTTTGTGAGTTCTTCAAATGTTAATGACCCATAGTTTTCCAATCCATTTCGAACATTATATTTAATAGACACTGTAGCGCCTTGATGTATTGTTCCTGTTGCATTGGAAGAAGATAAACGCAATCCACCACCTGTATAGCCAGTTCCATTTTCATTGCTTTCTAATAAAGAAGTTGAATCAATATCTAATTTTGAACTAACAGTTGTTCCATAATAGGCATTTTTATTTGTATATACTTTTGAATTATTTAAATCCAATGTCGTAGCCGATAAACCGTGTCCATTATTGTTTATGAAATTAATTTTTGCATTTGTTGCGGTAAATGCTCCTCCATTGCTTCCATTTGCCGTACAGTTTTGAACTGTAAATTTTGCATTTTCAACATTAATTGTTGGACTGTTTACATATCCACGATTGGCTCCATCAATTAAGAAATCCGATCCTCCAGATACATTAATTGTTGTATTGGCTGTAGACCCTAATTGAATACCTTCTCCGGTTTTTCCTTTTGTATTGTGTCCTGTAATTTTAAAATGAGAACCGTTTGTTACATTAATTTTTGCGGTTTCAGTATAAATAGCACATGTTGTCCCACTTGTACTGTCAAAATCAAATGAAATTGTTCCTCCATTTGTGACATTTAAAGAACCGCTTAATACCATAGAAAACCATCTACCAGTTTCTCCATTATTGGCTGCTGCAGAACTTGCATCTGATTTCAATACAAAAGAGGCATTATCAAATGTAAGATTTCCTTTATAACGCCATCCATAAACGTTATAAGAAATAGTATGCCCACCAGTAAATGTTAAATCCTTATAGAAAGTTTTTGATGGTGCTACATCTTTTAATAAAACAATAGTATCACCAGATTGCGCTGCACTGATACATTCATCAATATCATCGTATTCGGTTTCACCAATTTTTGCGACGGCTTCTTCTAAATCCAATAATTCGATTTTGTTGTCATCTTCTTCATTTTCCAAATCATTTGATACCTGATTTGTGGTACCATTTTCATCCGTTTTTGTTTGCTCACTTGATGTTGAATCTAGTTCTGTTGAAGTAGTTCCTTCTTCTGATTTTGTTTCAGGTTCATTTTGTATAATTGGATCATTTACACCATTTTCATCGGCTAAAACTATTTGACTGATTCCAGAAACGACTAATGTACCTGATAAGACAAATGCTGTTATTTTCCCTTTCATATGTATCCTCCTTGTCTTTATAAATTATAATTCTTTCATTTTTATTCACAAGGCAGTTTACACTTTTGTCCATTTTAATGTAATTATTATCCATTTAAAAAGGATATCTTTCGATATCCTCAAACATTTTTCATAAACTTTGACAGTTTCATTACTAAAAAAAGGGTACCAGTAATGAAAATGTGTCATCTCTATTTCTAATATAAATCTTCAAAATCATCAATTTCTGAGATTTCAAATTTGTTGTTCTCAATAATCTTTTTTTAATCCATCTGCTACAACTACTGTACCATTACAATTAGGATACGATGAACAGCCAAAAATCGCTCCTTGATTTTCCAAAGTGAACCAAGGTTTCATATCTTTTCCACATTTAGGACATTTTAGATATTTGTAATTCATAAATGGATTGTATATCGGTTGATTTATTGCCAAAGTAATTACTGTAACCAATGAAGCTTTCCCTAATTCTGCAGATCCTTCATACAATAATTCAGCTAAAGCAGAAGTAGTCGATCCAGTTGTATATAAATCATCTAATATAACAATATGTTTTTCTTTTATATCTATATTACTTTTTAATTCAAAGGCTTTCTTTACAACTTCTACTCTTTGCACTGTATTGTTTTCTTTCTGAACAAAATCCTTGTTACATTCAAATAAATCTTCCACATGAATACCTTCTTGAAGTGAATCCAAAATTTAACGAGTGAAATCTATAAAATCTTTTCTGTAAAATATCCATCGGTTTCTCTGGTACAAAAGTAACAAAATCAACAGATTGAAGATGTTTATGCACAGCCATAATTGCTTTACTATAGTATCTATCACTAAGAATAGAATGATCTTTTTTAAATTTTAATAAGGCATTGCTTAATAAGTCCTGAGAATAAAACTCTTTGTTAGATGGATAATATCTTCCTCCTGAAACAAGTTGAAATTCCTTACCACAAGGCAATCCTACATTACATTTTATCAACCTCGTATTCGTTCCATCGCTAGAAGCAATTAATTGTTCTGCACTATATCCACGTAACATTCCATTTAATAATTTTGCAAATTCATCAAATGTTCTTCAACAAAAATCCGGTATACTTTTTAACTTCGATTTATTTAAATTTGATGTATAAACTGTTCCTATTCGTAAATTGATAAATTCATTAATCAAAGTGATATCATCACTCACTACAATTAACATTGTTGATTCAATATTTTTACGAAAAACATATTTCAATAATTCACTATTATCAAAATATTTGATGACTCCATTCTCTTCTTCAACAGCCTCACCAATCTGCGTAATACCTGATTTTATAACTTTATAAGTAGTAAAGTCATCATTAATAGAAGAAAAATCAAATTTCATAAAATCATGTTTTAATGAGTCAGCATCTAGTATTATACATTTAATATTGTTTCCATCAGTCCACTTCCACATCTATTAACTCTTCCTCTTCAAGATTACTAAACGCATCTTTTAAAACTGTATTTGTATTTAAAATCATTAATATTTCTTTTAGGGAAGAAAATTTTTTTGCTCCTCTTTCAAGATATTTTTTTGGCCGGCTAATCATTGTATTTTCAACTGCAGCTTGCGGTATTAATACATCTCTATTTTACTTTAAAGAGTAATCTGCCTGTTTTAATGCACCGCTTGTTTTCCCTGCTTCCATGATAACAGTAGCTAAAGCTAGCCCACTCATTACACCATTACGAGTTGGAAAATTCCATCTTTGAATTGCATTACATGGAGGAAATTGAGAAATAACTAATCCTTCTTTTTCTATTCTTTGTTGTAGCAATCTATTTTCTTTAGGATAATATTGATTAATTGGAGTTCCAATAACCGCAATGGTTTTTCCACCATTTTCTAATGCTGTTATATGTGTTGCAGTATCGATTCCTTTTGCTAATCCAGCATTAACTACTATATTTCTTTTAATTAAAGATTTTACCAATCTTTCTGTATTTTTCATTGAAGCTGAAGTAGCATTTCGCCTTCCTACCACACATACGGACTTTTGATCTAATAAATTTAAATCACCTTTTGCAAATAAATATGGAGGCGCTTCATCTGTCTTAGCTAATAATTTTGGATAATTACTTTCTCCTTTTTTTATTAAGATAACCTCATCTGTTAGTTTTTGGAAACTATTTTTAACAAATGTATATTTTGAATAAAATTCTTTGTCAGTAATTTTCAAATGAGAAGCTAAAAAAGGAATATTTCTTTGTAATCCGCTCTATAATCAAATCCATAAATAGATATTAATTCTTCAATAAATTTTGTAGTCCTCTTATCATTGTTATTAAAATACTGCTGAATTGTATAATATAAGATTGCATCTCTTACTAATGTAGTATCAATATCAAACAATCCATTGTCTAAATTTGATTTATTTGAAAAATTGGAAATGCCTCTATTATCCAAATCTTCCTTCAAAAAAAGAGTCACTGATTTTGTTGCTTTTATAGGCGTAATTCTATTTTCATGTACTAACTGATTCGGGCGTTGTGTTGAAATATTAAGATATTCTGCAGCTTCTTTAGCAGTATAGACATCTTCCATTAATTTTACGATTTCTTCCCTTTTAATTCTCATATGAATATTCTCCTAATTGAAATTTTTCTATTGCACTTGATAATTATCAAGTACAGATAAATAATTATAGAATCTGATCTCAATTTTTGTATAACCAAAAAATCAAGAGCATCAGTAAGTGAATTTACCAATGCTCTTGATTTATTCGTTATATTTTTTCTTCAAAGTTAAGAATTAATTTGTACCTGTCAATTCAGCAATAGCTTTCTGATAATTCAAAGTCTTAGCATGTGCATCTTCTTTTGAATTTCCTTTAATACAATAATAGAATTTAATTTTAGGTTCTGTACCAGAAGGACGAGCTGCAATCCAGCTTCCATCTTCTAAGTAATACTTCAATACATCAGATTTTGTGAATCCAGTTAATTCTGTTACTGTGTCGCCTTCTTTGATTGTACATTCTTTGTAGTCTTCTGACTTAACAACAGGTGTTCCACCAATTTCTTTTGGTGCATTTGCTCTTAAATCGGCTAAGATTTGTTTAATACGTTTAGCACCTGCTTCCCCACTTAAAGAAATCGCAACCTGGCTTTCTTCATATGTTCCATTTCTTTCATACAATCCATCTAATACATCACATAAATCTTTTCCTTGTGCTTTGTAGAATGCAGCTGCTTCAGCTAACATTAAACAAGCTTGAGGGGCGTCTTTATCACGTACAAATGGACAAATTAAGGAACCATAAGATTCTTCATATCCAAATACATAATTCTTTTCATGAGTGACTTCATATTTAGCAACTTTTTCACCAATGAACTTGAATCCAGTTAATGTTTTTTCAGTTTCAACGCCATAATTAGCTGCTGTCTTTTCTCCTAAGTCACTTGTAACAACTGTATTAAACATGACTGGGTTTTCAGGCATTTTGTTTTGTGCTTGTAATTGCGATAAAATATATTCAATTAATACAGCCCCTGACTGATTTCCTGTCATTACAACATATTCACCATTGTGTTTTACACCAACTCCCATACGGTCAGCATCTGGATCACATACTAAGATAACGTCTGCATCGTTTTCTTTTGCATATTTCAATGCTAATTCATAAGCCCCTGGTTGTTCTGGGTTTGGTGTTGGCGTATTTGAGAAATCAGGATCTGGACTACATTGTTCTACAACTGGAATACAAGTATATCCTGCGCGTTTGTAGACTTCCTGAACAGGAATATTGGCTGTTCCGTGTTCTGGAGAGAATACAATTTTGATGTCTTTATTTACATCTGGATTTAATTGAATGCTTAATACATTTTTGTAGTATTCTTCATCTACTTCTTTTCCAATCACTGTAATCAATGATTTTTGTTCTTGAGAACAATTCGCATCAATAGCTAATTCATCTTCAATGGCATTTACACGATCAATGACCTGAGATGCTAAACAAGGAATTAACTGGCATCCTTTGTCATCATATAATTTATATCCGTTGTATTCTTTTGGATTGTGACTGGCAGTAATCATGATTCCACCAAAACATCCTAAATGACGAACCGCAAAACTAAGTTCTGGAGTAGGACGTAAAGATTCAAATACATAGGATTTAATATTGTTTTTGGCTAATAAGTTGGCACAATCAAAAGCTAATTCTCTTGACATATGACGGTTATCATATCCAATGGCAATTCCTTTTTCACAAGCTTCAGGACCTGCATTGACGATGTAGTCTGAATAACCTTGTGTTGCTTTACGAATTGTATGGATATTAATTCGATTTGTTCCTGGCCCCAGGATTCCTCTCATTCCTGCAGTACCAAATTCAATTAAAGCATAGAATGCATCATTTTTTTCTTCTGCATCCATGTTGGCCAAATCATCTTTGTAGCGTGGATCCAAATTTGGATGATTGACCCATTTTTCATATCTTTCATCAACTAAAGACATTTTATTATCCTCCTAAAATCAATTATAGTATACCACTTTATATGCTAAAAATGAAATCGTTTTCAATTTAAAACCCAAAATAAAAAGGCCTTTTAAAAAGGCCATTTTATATTATTAAGCAATAATTTTTTGTTCACGCAATGTAGCTTCAATCTTTGCAATAGCGTCGTCTTCATCTTCACCAGAGCAGCTGATTGTGATTTCAGATTGAGTTGGAATTCCTAAAGACATAACACCCATGATAGATTTCATGTTTACTTCACGTCCTTTGAATGCAACGTTGATATCGCATTTAGGGAATTTGCTAGCCTGGTTAACAGCTACAGTAGCTGGACGAGCGTGAAGACCAACTGGATCGATTACAGTTACAGTGATTTGTTTCATTATCTATTTCCTCCTAAAAACTTTAATCATATTTTAACTTTTTTTAATCCTTTAATCAAGTAATTCTTTATACATTGTCGTATAAACAGAAGCACTCTTTTGCCATGAAACATCTTTTGTGATGGCATTTTTTACAAGCATATCCCAGTCTTCTGGTTTGTTGTAATATACATCGATAGCATCATTAATTTTCTTCATCAAGTCAACGGAATCATATTTTTCAAATGTAAATCCATCCCCTGTTTTTTCAAATTCATTGTATGCATCGACTGTATCTTTTAATCCACCTGTTTCACGGACCAATGGAAGTGTTCCATATCGCATTGAACACAATTGAGAAATACCACATGGCTCAAATAAAGAAGGCATTAAGAATAAATCCGAAGCCGCATAAATTTTATGTGCCAATGCTTCATTGTATCCTTTATAAAATGCGATTTTTCCTTTATTTCCATTTTCTAAATCTCTAAATTTATTTTCAATTTCAGCTTCTCCTGAACCTAGAATTGCCAATTGAATAGGAGCTTTACATAAAGCATGTAATTGTTCCATCATCAAATAAAATCCCTTTTGCCAAGTCAAACGAGAAACCACTCCCACTAAAAGAACATCTGGATTTTCTTTTAATCCCAATTCCTTTTGTAGACCCAATTTATTGGCTTTCTTTCCTTCTTTTACATTGACTAAATCATAGTTTTCGTAAATATCTGGATCGGTTTTTGGATTCCATAATTCAACATCAATACCATTTGTGATTCCCCACAAATCATATTTACGCATATTCAATACAGCTTCCATGTGCTCTCCATATTGAGGCGTTAAAATTTCATGTGAATATGTAGGTGAAACCGTTGTAATTTTGTCAGCATAGACAAAAGCTGATTTCATAAACGAAATACCTGTATTAAAACGTACACTTCCGTTTTCATATAAATAATATGGAACACCACAACAAGGATCTAAGATACGAGCATCAAAGTTACCCTGGAAAGCAATGTTATGAATCGTGAAAACCGTTTTAATTTGTGAATAACGATAGTCATCTGTATGGCATTCCTTAATCATACAAGGAATCATTCCTGTGTGCCAATCGTGGCAATGAATGATTTGAGGCCAGTAATTCAATTGATTTAACATTTCCAAAACAGCTTTCTGGAAATAACCAAATCTTTCTCCATCATCATTAAATCCATATAATTCATCTCGTTCAAAATATCCTTGATGTTCTACAAAATAGAATTTTACATTTCCTACAGTTGATGAATAAATACGAACAGGTATTTCACGATAATAAATGGATACTGTATATCCTTTTTCAAATGTGAAAACATCATTAAATTTTTCACCATATTTGTCTTTAATTTTTTTATAGAAAGGCATGACAACACTCACTTCATGTCCTTGTTCTGTTAGAGCAGCAGGGACAGAACCAATGACATCTGCCAATCCACCTGTTTTAATAAATGGTAAACCTTCAGAAGCAACCATTAAAATTGTTGCCATTAAATTTTCTCCCTTCTACCGATATAGAGCGGATCATAATCCTGACCAACTAATTCTTTTTTATGAATAATCTTAGTATGTTTGTCAATGATTACGTTTTGTAAAATCGCATTTGGACCAATTTCTACATCTTCTGTGATAACACAATTTTCAATGATAGCTCCTTTTCCAATTTTACAAGAACGCCCTACGATAGAATGTTTCACTGTACCACTAATTTGTGATCCATTTGAAATTAAAGACTGCTGTGCATTTCCATCTCCAATATAAACAACTGGAGCCGTATCCGATGTATTTGTATAAATAGGCCATTTTGGATCTGAGAATTCTTTCATATTTTCCAAAGATAAAATGTCCATATTCGCATCAAAATAAGATTTTAAATCATTGATGCAATATACTTTTCCACGATGCGCAATGGCACGAATATCTAATTCAGAACACTTATCATTGATAATGTCTTTTAACCAGTACATTTTCGATACTTTACGAGCTTCTTCAATTAAAGAAACAAAAATATCTTTTTTCATAATATAAGTCAATAAAGAAAGATCACGTTTCTTATAACGACCCACATTTAATTCAATTCCTTCTACACCTTTTTGTTTATTCAATACCAATGTATCACAGTTGATATATTTTTCATTGGCATCATTCACTGTTTTATACAACATAGAAATATCTGCTCCACTTTCAATATGTTGTTGTAACAATTCAGCATAATTTGTTGTATAAACATAGTTTACAGGTGCAATAATCACATAATCATGTTTTGTTTCGATAATATTGTCAATGTTGTCATAATAACTTTCAACATCCGAAACATAAATAGAAGTACCCATTCCGGCTTCTCTATAAAGAGGAATTAAAGACAAGCTACCATGTTTAGAATTGATATTATATTGACGACCATCTCCAATATGATCAAATAAAGAACGAGGATTTCCATTCACAAATACTTCAATATCATCCATTCCAGAGTTTGTCATATTTGAAACTGGAATATCCACTAAACGATAACGACCCAGGAAAGAGAATGAAGCAATTGGACGATGTTGTTGTAACCCCTGCACATAAACTGTTGAATCATTATATGAAACAATACCTAATGCTGTTGCCATATTCTTATTCCCCTTTCTTTACGTTTTTGGCAATCAATGCGATTTCTTTACTATTGATTGAACCAACAACGGCTCCATCTTCTACTTTAACGCCTTCAGCTAAAATAGCACGATATACTTTAGCACCGGCTCCAATTTTAACTCCAGGCATCAATACAGATTTTTGAACATCGGCACCTTCACCAATTACTACACCATTAGAAATAACACATTCTTTAACATCTCCATTGATGATAGCACCCTGGTTAATGTAACATTTTTTAACGCTTCCTGTTTCAGAAATATAATGAGGAAGTGCTGGAATATCTTCTGTATAGATTTTCCAGTTTGGATCGTCTAAATCTAATTCATTATTTTTGTTTAATAAATCCATGTTGGCTTCCCATAAAGAATCAATAGTACCAACATCTTTCCAATATCCTTCAAAACGATAAGAGAACAATTTCTTATTGGAATTCAAGAAATCCGGAATGATGTCTTTACCAAAGTCATGGTTGCTTCCTTCTTTATTCATATCCGCAACAAGTGATTTTCTCAATTGTTTCCAGTTGAAGATATAAATACCCATACTCGCTAAATTACTCTTAGGCTGAGCTGGTTTTTCTTCGAATTCAACAATTCGTCCATCTTCATCACAGTTCATGATACCAAAACGAGGGGCTTCTTCCCAAGGAACTGGCATAACTGCAATTGTTAAATCAGCATTGTTAGCTTTATGTGTTGCTAACATATCTGCATAGTCCATTTTGTAAATATGATCCCCAGACAAAATCAATACATATTCTGGATCGGCATTGTCTAGAAAGTCAATATTTTGTGTAATGGCATCAGCTGTTCCTTTATAAACACCAAATTTTGTTCCATCTTTTTCACTAGGTGGAAGTACATATACACCACTACCGGCAGTGTCTAGTCCCCATCTTTGTCCTTGCCCTGCGTAGGCATTCAATGTAACTGGCTCATACTGAGTTAACACTCCAACAATGTTAATATCAGAGTTTGCACAGTTACTTAATGGAAAGTCGATGATACGATATTTTCCACCAAAGTAAACAGCTGGTTTCGCGTTTTTCTTTGTTAAATCGTATAAACGCGTTCCACGGCCACCTGCTAAAATCATGGCGACCATATTATTTTGTTCCATAGTCATCCTCCTATACTTGTAACCTGTTTTAAGTATACCACTTTTATAAGAAAAATAAATGAATTTTAGGTTTTAATGTATGCGTTTTCATAGTAATTTAATAA
Source organism: Floccifex sp. (assembly GCF_051873555.1). GTDB lineage: Bacteria > Bacillota_I > Bacilli_A > Erysipelotrichales > Erysipelotrichaceae > Floccifex. The sequence goes on from NZ_JBJEEY010000167.1 coordinate 11,105, forward strand.
AAATTTGGGATTTTCATAAAAGATCAATGCCCTTCTCTAATTTTTTTATAAATTTCAAATTGTTTATTTATATCATTTTCAATATTCAAATCAATGTCTTTTGCTTCTAATATACGCTCAATTGTTTGTTCTGGACTCAATGTATGATAAGGCAAATATAATTGTCGTAATTCTTTTGGTTTTATAATTCGATAAACTCTTTTCGAAGAACATTCATATATATAAGAAAAATATCGATATATATAACCAATCCAATACATTTCATTTTTTGTATATTTTATAGAACCATATTCTGAATTATTATATTCTTTTTTTATTTCATGAATAATATCATCGGCTTGTAAAGTCATATCTAAAATACTTTCATTGTCCATTAATTTCACAATTTGACTGTTCATAAACCTTCGAATAAATATTTCAGAACTAGTTGATGTTTTTTCAATGGAAAGTTCAAAAACTTGTCCTTGTATATCACATAACAATAAACCATCTGTATCCATTTTTTTCATGACATTCTCCTGTAATTAACATAAAATTTCATCAATATATTTTCCTTTTCCTCTAAATTGAATACGTGCAAATTTTACTTTATCCTCTGATAGTTTTGAATCATTACTGCGCATCTCTTTATAGTAATCTTTTTCATGTTGAGCCAAATATACACGTTCTACAATTTTCAAATGAGAAACTGCTTTTTCACTTATAAATACATATTGTTTTCCTAAATTTGTTGCCGCTAAACAATGTTTACATTGTTGATCTGTTATTTCACCATGTATAAAAGATTCGATAATTTTATACATTCGATTATCTGCAATGGGAGCTACAATGTAATCACAAGTTCTAGAATTTTTTATTATATTTTTTACATAATCATGTTCTTTGTATGAATCAAGTGCTCCTCGATAATAAGCAATTGTCATCATCCATTCTTGATTTACTTCATATTCTTTACATTTTAGTTTTTTACAATCGAAATCTAAAAAATAAACAGATGAATGATCATATCCAGATACAAATGAAATAGCTTGTGCATAAGTTTGACCAGTATAAAATCCTTGCCCAAAATCATTATTAATTCTTCCTGCATGTACATTTATTTCACCTTCAATACTACTTTTAGCGCCATGAAACAATAATTGATGATTCCTTTCTAATTTTTCAATCCACAACATTTCTTTTAATCGATTTATTTGTATTTTTTTATCAAAAGCCAAATTATATACACGTTCCATCAATTGTTTAGAAGGTTTCATTTTCCCAAGTTCATTTCTTGATATCGTCACCTGTTCCACTTCTATTTGTTCTGCCATTTCAAGTTGTGTATA
>NZ_JBJEEY010000167.1:12532-25583 GCF_051873555.1 Floccifex sp.
AAAAAAATTGTTACGAAACAAGTTCGTAACAATCTTCTTATTCTGTTCGCAATGCTTCCACTGGGTCTTTTTTCGATGCATATTTCGATGGAATCAATCCCGCAATAAGTGTTAAAATCAATGAAATCAATATCAAAATAATAGCACCTTGCCATGGTAATTTTGCGATTTGGGCTACACTTGTTTTTGCTGCAACAATAGAAGAAATCGGAATATTTAATAAAATCGTGATTAAGATTCCCATGCATCCTGAACAAAGTCCAATGATAAAGGTTTCCGCATTAAAGACACGGGAAACATCTTTTTTGCTGGCTCCTATGCTTCGTAATATACCAATTTCTTTTGTTCGTTCTAATACAGAAATATACGTAATAATTCCAATCATGATCGATGAAACGACTAAAGAAATGGATACAAAACCAATCAAGACATAGCTAATCATATTGACTACATTGGAAACCGATGAAATCATCATGCCTACCATATCGGTATAGCTAATCACGTTGTTTGAATTTCCTTTTTCTTCTTGCATATCATTGTAGTCTTCAATACAAGTGGCTAAAGCTTCTTTACAATCAAAGTCTTTAGCATATAAAGATATTTGGGTTGGTGAGTCTAAATCAACTACGCCCATTTTCTTTAAATTGGATTCATATGTAGCATTCAAATTGTCGTTATAAGTTTGCATATAAGCCATCATTTCTTCTTGTGACATAGACGCAAATTGCATTTGTTGTTGTGGTGATAAAGAAGAAAAATCTAGTTTTTCATTGGATTTAAATTCTTTTCCAGTAAAGATATTGATGTCTTTGTTTTGTTTTTGTTCTTGTACAATGTCTGATTTTTCACATTGATCAATGACATAATTTGTCATATCCGAACTATAATAAATTCCACCTAACATACTAGATGACATTGTACTTTCTTTTTGACGAATAATACCAACTACTTTTATTTCCTGTGCATTTTGTACAACTTGTTTGACATAGTCTTCGTTTTCACTTTGATCAATCCAGATGCCATTGACTTTTTCATATAAATCACAGTTTAAAACTAATTTAAATGTTGTATTGAGTAATTCATCATATGTATAGCTTTTCTGATTGTCTGTGGTTTCAATTTCACTAGAAGTTCCATTTAAAATTTTATTATAGGAATCCACAACTTCATCCTGGTTTAATAAACCAAGAGAATAAAGCGCATAATCCGTAATGTTGTTGTTTTCATCGACCGCAATAACAACTTCATTGTAGTTTTCTGGCCAGGATCCCTGGACTAATTCAAATTCACTTTCTTTTAAATTGTCGCTATCTGGTAATTGAAGCCAGACTTCATTAGAACTAGCCGAAGACATAAACTGTGATTGTAAATCCAGCATGTCACTCATGCCTAATTTATCAATGAGTCCGTTTGGTGAGACTTGAACAAGGCCACTGTCTGTATTTTCATTGAAAACATTTAAATTCAGGTCATAGGAGTATTCAATGGCTCTTGTATTGTCTTTTATTTCTTGTCCATCTGAACTTTCGATATAAGATTTAAGGGCTTCTAAGTTATTTTGTTTAGAAGAAGCAATACTTTCTAATACATCATTCACAAAGCTTCGAGTATAAATTTCATTTTCTTTTCTTTCTTCATTTGAAGAATCATCTTTAGGTCCCATTGCTTCCATCATGCTGGCCATGTCCATGGTCGTGGATTGAATGGTAATGGGATAAGCTGTCATTGTATCGCTTTCTACAGAGTCAATATAAGATTGAACACCATTGGATAATGATAAAATCAAAGCAATTCCAATAATTCCGATACTGCCGGCAAAAGAAACAAGAATGGTACGTGCTTTTTTTGTCATTAAGTTATTTAAGCTTAAAGATAAAGCGGTTTTAAAAGACATACTTGGTTTGGATTCGACTATTTTTTCTTCTTCCTTGTCTTTTTCATCAAATGGATTGGAATCACTGATGACAAGTCCATCAGATAATCGAATAATTCGAGAAGAATATTGATTGGCTAATTCTGGATTATGTGTGACCATAATCACCAGTTTATCTTTGGATATTTCTTTTAATATTTCCATGATTTGAATGGAAGTTGAAGAATCCAAAGCACCTGTTGGTTCATCGGCTAAGATGATATCCGGGTTATTGACAATGGCACGGGCAATGGCCACACGTTGCATTTGTCCTCCCGATAACTGGGTTGGTTTTTTATAGATCTGGTCTTTTAATCCAACTTTTGTTAGAGCTTCAATGGCTCTTTTTTTTCGTTCTTCTTTTCCTACGCCACTTAATGTTAATGCCAATTCCACATTGGATAAAACGCTTTGATGGGTAATTAAATTATAGCTTTGAAACACAAATCCAATTTTATGATTTCGATAGGTATCCCAGTCTTTGTCTTTATAGTTTTTTGTGGATTTTCCATTGATAATTAAATCACCACTCGTATAATGATCCAATCCACCAATGATATTTAGAAATGTTGTTTTTCCACATCCACTTTGTCCTAGAATAGAAACAAATTCACTGTCTCGAAAGGATAGACTGACTCCTTTTAAGGCATGTACCACTTCTTCACTGGTTTGATAGTCTTTGACTATGTTTTCACACCGTAACATAGTTTTCCTCCTTATTAAACATAGGTTAATTATTAACACTTGTTTATCATTTGTCAATTAATTTGCACAAAAAAAGAGAACTTATTTTGTTCTCATTTCATCGGGTTCATAATCTTGTAAAGACGCTAAAAATCCTTTTTCTTCTAATTCTCTTTGAATAAAATCCAATATTTTTTCACTGGATGCACTCACTGTATGATAATGATAATTGGAAGTCACATTTTTTAAATACGTGGATTTTCCACTTTGTATGTCTTCTAGAAATTGCTGAATGTCTCTTCTAGATGAAATTCCCATTTGGGCTTTTACGGTTCCATAGCTTCGATGATAAATAAAAACATCTTCAATACATCCACCACAGTCTATAATGCATTCCATTTCTTCTTTTGTTTGTTCATCGTTATGAAAAACTTTAAATACGCGTTTATATGTTTTTATTTGATTGAGAATATATCCATGATTGGTGGAAACAATGTCATAGTCTTTGGCTCTTAATAGAGCAATGTCTTGTACAATGACTTGACGAGACACAGAAAAACGAAGAGCAAATTCTTTTCCGGGTATGGCTTTATTTGAATTTTTTAATAAATCAATGATTTCTTCTCTTCTTTGTTGACCAGTCATATTTATTCTCCATTCTGATACAAGTTTATCAAAATTCACAAAAAGAAACAATGCACTATCTTTTTTTTGAAATCAGTCCGTATAAGTATAATAAAGTGGATGTTATTAATAGAATGGTAAATAAAATATAGATCCATGTTGTTAAGAGTTGCTGCATATGATTTGTATCCCATAAATATGTTATTTGATAGTCCATGGATATAAAATTATATACCAATAAAATGGATACTACTAAACTTAGCATCATGCCCGTAAAGCATTGTCTTCTATTTGTATTTTTAAATCGATCGAGAAAAGAAGTTTCAAAGTTTCCTGTCGCTTTATAGTATTCAGGTAAAGATGGTAGTAACCAATATCGATTTAAACTTGCCATAACAACATATACAACAATACCAGCTAATATCGCTAAGAAAATGGAATAGCTATAGTATTCTAATAAAAAGAATGTGATCAAAGCTAATATGGTTCGCATTTCTAAGAAGTGATAGATGTTATATTGTTTTACATCTAATTTCAAAAACTTTGTTTTATCAATATTTAAAATATAATAATTATCTTTTTCATCTTTCCATGTATTCTTTCCCACTTGTTCTACTTTTGTTTTACGTATACGATCTATCATAGTTTTCACCTCAAGAACTAGTGTACACTGATTTTTTTATTCACATAAGTATTTTATTTTGCATATAAAATATTTTTATTATAGTAATTTGAAAACTTTGATAGCTCTTCATTCAATTCATCCAATGACATGATTTCAAGTAAAGTCGGTGCTTCTGTATATAAATTGGTTCCAAAGCCTAATCGTGTAGAATCAAAGGATACACCAAGAGAGGCTAAAGTCGTTGGAAATAAGTCATAGGTACATACAATTCGATTGTTATTTCCAACTGGATAGACTGGTGAATTGATAATGGTATAGTATTCAGATCGTATATATCCACTTTCTTCAATTGTTTTAAACCAAGTCGCATCCATACTGTTATGGTCACCAGCTAATACAATGGTTGTATTTTCATACCAAGGTTGTTGTTGAATCCAGGCAATGAATTGACTGACTTGATAAGAAGAACATCGAATGACATCGGCGTATTGATCGCCATAGTAGTCAATGCAATCAGAACAATAAAAGCCGCCTGTAAAATGGGTGTCCACTGTTAGGAGTGTAAAATTAAAGGGTTGAGATGAACATGATAATTGTTCCAATTCAAGTTTGGCATTTTCAAATAAGCGAACATCTTCATAGCCCCACCAGACATAATAGTCTTCAGGTATCCACTGGTTTTCAATGGCTGAAAAATAATCGACTATTTTATAGTTTCCGTGTTGTTCAAAATAGAATTTTCGTCCTCCAAATTTAGCATCCGATCCAATCATTAATTCATTGACATAGCCATTGTCTTCTAAGATATCTCCTATGGAATAAGCCCCGGATAAAAAAGAGTCTTCACTGACATAGCTATTTCCGTTGATGGGTATATTTAATGGCAATCCACTTGTTTGTCCAACCATAGCAGCTACTGTCCATCCATTTAAAGAAGGAGCTAAAAAACCATTGGAAAATGATACATTTTCTTCTTTGATTTGTGTGAGTTCTGGTATATATGAAACTTCCACAGCGCCTCCATGGTCAATATCGGCATATGTAGTTTCCATGGATTCTAAAAAAATATAAATTAAGTTTCGTTTGGTTTCTGGAAATGTATAGGATACACAGGAAGGATCTACGTAATAGTTTTCATAAAAAGTCGATGGATGCATGATATTGTCGACATAATCATCAAAATGAATTTGCGCAAAGCATTGTGTAGCGCCTAAGTAACAAACCATTAAAGAGCCAATACAAGTCAAAACAATCACACTGGCATTGATTTTTTTCGAATAATTTCCTTTGATCATTTCTGATTTTTTATGACAGTGACTAATCCAGATAAATAAAATAAAGCCAAGTGTTATTTCTAATGGAACAGGTAAACAAGTTTGTATGAAATCAGTAACAAATGTATTGTCAGTTCCTTCTAATGGAATCAATAAATGAAATACAACTTGTTCAAAGGGAATATCACCAAAAGTAGATGGTACCCACTTTCCGACTTGAATCAGCAACAAGCCAGTAAATACAAGTAAAATCAATACAATCCAGAATATACTATTTAATAGTTTCTTAATAATTTTCATATCTTTATCTTTCTTTACATAATTTTTACGTATTTCATTATATGGGATTGTATATAGAAAAAGCAAAGTGAATTTATATAAAAAGGTCGTAGAATTCTACAACCTCTTATTATTTTTTTCTGACTGCTTCATCGATTGCATATACAATTTTTTCAATGTCATTGATAAAATTTTGCACAATTTCTTTTGTTATTGTATAAACTTGTGCATCTGTATGTGCTCTATCTGTTTGATGCGCAATTATATTTCTTCTACCAAATAATTCATTTAAACGTCTTTTCAATTTATCTCTTGTCTTTTCTTTTTCTCCTCTTTTATAAAACGCTTTATTCGCAACATCTTCGAATGAAATGCCTAACAAATTAAATTGATCTTTCACAGACTCATATGAAATCATTGTAATTGATTGATAATAACTATTTATGTAATCTAGAAACCAATCTATATCCTTTCCAGATTTAAACGCCAATTCAATTGTTTTCATATTGACTTGAAGATTTTCATATTTTTCTGTTCGAAACCAATTCTCATCATAAATTTCACATAAACCATATTTTGTTAATTCGTGCATATAGAAATCAAAAGCACTTGCCAAAAATATTATTTGGGCACGCCAGATATTTTCTCCTTCTGTAATTTTTCCTGATGCAAGCAACTCATCAGCAACATCAAACTGTGCATAAATTGCCTGTATTGTTTCGGTAAAGTGTTTCATTATTTCATCTAATTCAAATCGAATCACATTCGTATGAAATTTATCTCGTATTTCTTCATTTCTTGGCAATAAGTCAAGATTTCTTTCTTCCATACAATATCCTCTATTTTATATTCTCTTCTTCCATTTCCTGGAATATTTTTTGATTAATCATAGGCATAGCACCATATTTTCCTGAAACATATCCTCTTCTTAAATTTTCAGACTTACGTACATTTTTAATTTCAACAAGAGAATATAAATCCGTTGCTCTTTCTTTGTTTAATTGTGTAAACCACACTTGATCCCGCCTGAACAAATCGGAATCTAACAAGCTTGTATCATGGGTTGAGAAAATCAATTGAGCAAATTCATCTTTTTTATATTGTTGAAATAATTTTACAATCTGATAAATTACGGATTCGTGTAAACTTGTTTCTAATTCATCACAAATTAATATCTTTCCTTTTTCCAAAATATCAAGAATTGGACAAATCATTTGAAATAATCGCTTTACACCTGTTGATTCCTCTGTCATCAAATCCACTTCAAATTGGTCATATACGATTTTTGCTTCTATTTTATTTGCTTGTTGAGTACCTATCAAATTTTTTATGACGTCTGGTAATTGTATTTCTTTTGGTAAATCTGACATTTTTACTTTTTCAAGTTTTACTTTTACATCTTTAGCTCCTGTTCCTAGAGATTGCAAAATAGTAACAAATATTTTTTTCATTCTGTCATCATTTTGCATCAAATCAATAGAATACTCCGTCCAGTTATTAATTTCTGGATCATATATAACAATATCTGTATTAAAAAACATAAAAGCTTCTTCAATTTCTTTTATATTGCTATAATTAGCTGCACATGATAAAAATAGTCTATTGTTTTTTAAGATACTCATACTTACATCAAAGACATTTTTATACCTATCACCTGGTTTAACTTCCATATTATTTCGTTCAAAGATTTTTACTTGTTTTCCTTTTGGAAAATAATATAAATATTCATCTTCTATAATATTTTTCTTTATCGAAAAACCATATGCAAATCTTATATCATTTTTTACAAACTGAATATTATATTCACTTGGCATTTGGTCATTTGATAATTTATGACATGCTTGAAATACTTTCTGACCTGGTTGATGATTTATACTATTACGAACTAAATCACACATAAAATATAAAGCATTAATAAAATTACTTTTTCCTGAGCCATTTGCTCCATATATAATTGCAGAACGTAATACTTTAAATTTGCCAAATTCTTTTAAAAACTCTTCAGATGTATTATCACTTCCTGCAACCATTGAAAAACGGATTTTTTCTTTAATTGATTTATGATTTGAGCAGTTGAATTCTAATAACATCTTTTTTCCTTCTTTCTTTTATATTTTTATAATACTTCCATTTTATTGTTTTTTCAATCTAATTTGCATATTTTATGCAATTTGGTAATATAAATCAAAATATTGTTGAATTTTAGAACCAATTAAAGTACCTTATTTTTCAACCTCCAATGGATCTAAAATTCCTATAAAATCAATAGAATCCACATTAAACGGAGATCCTTCAATCATACCTGCTCGATATAGTTTTGAAGGTTGATAATGTCCGTTCTTTTTCCATGATGCAATGGATTGATTCATGGATAAAAAATCAATTGAATTTTGATTTTGTTTAAGTATATCCATAGGGCCTATATTATGTGTTGTAAAACACAATTGTCCTTTTCCATATTGCATTAAATATTCAATCATTGCGCATAAATATACGTCATGAAGATTGGAATCAAATTCATCTATAAAAACAATTTTTCCATTTACCATTATTTTTAAATACACAAATAATTTAATTAGTTTTTTTATACCCGTACTTTCAAATTCAGGACTGATTGAATAATTTTCGTATTTCATGATTAATTGACAATTATAAGAATCTTTATTTTCTTTTCTTTGAATTTCAATTGTTTGAAGGTCTTTTTTAAAGATTTTTATGAAATTTGATAATTGTTGAATTAGTATTTCAAATGAATCATATTGATTTTTTAAAACAGCGATTTGACCATAATTGATTCTTTCAGTTCCTGTATCATCGTTTAAATAATTTAATGCATTCACTAATTCATTTGTATCATATTCAGAAAATATATAGTCTTTTATATAATAATTTTCATGAATATCTTGTTGTTCTAAATATACGAAAAGATTTCTACTAAAGATGAATAAAGAAAATACAGATAAATCAAAATGATTATGTTTATTATTTATTTCTTTAGAGATATATAAAGATGAAAATGTTGATTTTTTTAATAAATTTTTTGTTGAATCAACAATTTTATTTTTTTCTTCAGATTGTATATTTATAAAATTTCCATCTAGAATTTCAAAAATAGTTTTAGGTACTGTTCTAGAACTAGCTAATTTAGATTTTAATATTTCATGAGATATATAAAATTGATTGATATTATCTTTTTTTAATGTTATGGAATAAGAAAATAAATATATTTCTTTTTCAGAAATATTAAAGAAATATTCAATGTCTATTTCTAATTGATTTATTTGTTTATTAATTGATTCTTTTAAATGTTTTTGAACCAATGGATTATTTAAGTAATTTTGATTACTTAGCAATTGTTTTAATATAGAAACAGAAGAAATAATCCCAGACTTTCCAGATCCATTTAATCCATATATTCCTTTAATATTATATTTTTGTGTATCTATATTTTTATCTGGTGTTTTTTTATAGAATGATAAAGATATTTTATTGGATAAAGATTTAATTCCTTTAACAGAATATTCTTTCAAAAATACATATTTCATACTATTAATCCTTTCATTTTATATTCTTTTTGAATATTTATTGTATTCATAATATATCACTTTTATAGAATATAATTAATTTAAACAATTATATGAATATAAAAAAAGCAAAGTGAATTTCACTTTGCAGTTTGAATTTTTATTTTGTTTTCATTTCATTAACCATGTTAATGATTTTTTCAGCATAGTTAGCATCTCCTGCCCATCCTGTTCCATATGGATTGTTAGGAATGCTTAAGTATTCAACATAAATAGCTTTTCCTCTTAGGCTTTCTGACCATCTAGGATCCACTCGATCTGTATTTAATGGTTCTGTAGATGCGTAACATTTTAAATGTTGAATATGAGCTCGAATACCTGTTCTTACATTTACAAAGCTATTTCCGGCTACTCCATTACCAGTTGCTCCCATTCCTGCAAAATTATATTGATCTGGTTTTACATCTCCACCATATTGCAGGAAGCCAGTTTCTAACATAGCTTGCACAAAAGCAATTTCTGGTTTAATGCCTTCAATCAATGCTTCTTCATAATACATTTGACAGAAAATTTCAATGGTACTAGCTCCACCTTTAGCTAAGATTCCATCATAAGTTGTTCCATATTTAGAGAATATATCATAATTTGGATTCTTAGATTTAAAATAAGAAACCATTTGATTTACAGTTACTTCACTACTTCCCATAATAGGATGTAAAGTACTTTCAGGTTGATCAGGTTCACTTATTTGTTCAGCTAATGCAAATACCCATTGTTGAGCTGCTGTGTTATTTGAACTATACAGCTGAATATTGGAACTGTTTTGAACTTTACCTGATGTTATATCAATCACAAAATTTGAATCTAAAGCCGATACAATTTTAATTGAACCGGTTCCATCAAACATTACAATCCATCTTTGTGAATAAGAATTTAAATTGCTGTATTGATATACATTTACACTATTTTTAGCTGTATTCGAAGCGACTGTTAAATATTTTCCAGACCCTTCATTTTGTAGTAAAACATAGCCTTTTGCATCATGTGAAACAATCCATCTTTGAGCTTTTGTAGAATTAAACGAATATAATTGCACATTGGCTCCATCATTTATAGAAGCGGATGTGACATCTAAAGCATAATTAATATTCTTATTTTTGATGTAATATGTTCCATCTTCCATAAAAGAAGAATTTGATAATGCTAAATCATCTAGTTTTTCTCTTTGTGATTTGAATGTCGCAAATATCCATCTCTGTGCTTTTGTACCATTGGATTGATACAATTGAATGTTGCTTGAATTAACTACTTTAGCTGAATACAAATCAATGCAGTAATTGCTATCTAAAGCTGAAACAATTTGATAACTGTTTCCATCTTTAATCACAATCCATTTTTGATCGACAGTATTTTGTGAAGTATATTGCTGAATATTTTTTGAATTGCCAGCCACTCCACCACTAACATCTAATACTTTTCCTGATTTCACATTGGTAAAAGTCACATAGCCTTTAGAATCGTGACTCACTTTCCATCCTTGTGCTTCTGTACAATTGGATTGATACAACTGTATATTGGCTCCATTGTTTAAAGAACCACTTGTGACATCCAATACATAACTTGAATTTAAAGCACTTTGAATTTCATATGTACCATCGGCTAGTACATCTTTATTAGCCGAAGCTAAGTCATCTAATTTTTCTTGTTTAGATGCAAATTTTTCGAATGTCCATCTTTGAGCTTTTGTTCCGTTGGATTCATACAATTGAATATTGCTTGAATTGGCGACTTTAGCCGATGCTAAATCCAGACAATATCCACTATCTAAAGCTGATACAATTTGATAGCTGTTTTCATCTTTAATCACAATCCATTTTTGATCGGCAATATTTTGGGAAGTATATTGCTGGATATTGGCAGATTTTGCAGCTTTTCCACCATTGACATCCAATACTTTTCCCGATTTTACATTGGTAAATGTCACATAGCCTTTAGAATCGTGACTCACTTTCCATCCTTGTGCTTCTGTACAATTGGATTGATATAATTGTACATTGGCTCCATTGTTCAAAGAACCACTTGTAACATCCAATACATAACTTGAATTTAAGGCACTTTGAATTTCATATGTACCATCCGTTAATACATCTTTATTAGCAGCCGCTAAATCATCCAGTTTTTGTTGTGTTGATACAAATTTCGCAAATGTCCATCTTTGCGATGTACTATTTTTTCTTTGATAAATTTGAATGTTACTAGAATTCGCAACCTTCGCATCTTTTAAATCCAGACAATAGCTCTTATTTAAAGCCGATACAATTTCATAACGACTTCCGTCTTGAATAACAATCCATTTTTGTGCCATTGTATTGTTCGATGTATATTGCTGTACATTTTGTGAATTTGTGGCTTTCCCAGCATTCACATCTAATACTTTTCCCGATTTTACATTGGTAAATGTCACATAGCCTTTAGAATCGTGACTGACTTTCCATGCTTGTGCTTCCGTACAATTGGATTTATAAAGCTGTACATTGGCTGCATCATTTAAAGAACCACTTGTGACATCGAATACATAACTTGAATTCAATGCACTTTGAATTTCATAGATACCATCCGCTAATACATCTTTGTTTTGATATGCTAAATCATCCATAGCCGATGTATCAATGGATAATCCCAATGCTTTTGCGATACCTGTGGCATCGGCAATTCCTAAGTTTTGAAGTTTGGCTTCTGAACTTAAGAATTCATCAAAATCTTGTTTGTTATCCGCAAAACAATGTTCAATGATTAATCCAGTAATGCCTAAGTTTTTGGCATGACGAATCACTCCGTAATAATCACCTTCGGATCCATCTGGATAATCATATTTTTCGTCGTGTCCATCAATCGTATTGGTACGAATTCCCATGCTTTGAATTCCAAGAGATGTTAATTCATTTAAAATACTTTGGGCAACGACTTTTCCATCTTCTGATAAATCAGGTCGATAGTTGGTATTTGGATAGAAGACAACAGCTCCTCGGTTACTTCCATTTAATCCATTTAAATGGATACTAATTAAGTAAGAAGCACCATAATTAGCTGCCACTTGTGCTCTTTCTTGTAGTCCTAAATTCGTATCGTCATAGCGTGTCATATAGACTGTGACATTGGCATATTTTTCGAGTTCTTGTTTACAATACTGAGCAATTTTCAGATTATAATATTTTTCATATAATCCATCTTGTGAAGAATAATACGTATACGTTCCTGGTTCTGTTCCACCATGTCCTGGATCTAAACAAATCACAATATTATCGGATTGTTCTTCTAGTGCATAAGATGAAATGGCATAGCTTTGTGGACTGACTAATTCTTCTTCTATCATGTTTTCGGTTTGATTGATATTAACCGCATCAATGGTAACCACACCTTCTTGTGTCGTAGTTGTTTCACTGATTTCTTCTAAGTTTACTAACTCATCGGAAGAATATACTTCCTGATTGACACCAAACTTAGCATCAATTCCTATTTCATTTAATGAAATGACATAGTTTTCTTCATTGAGCTGGTAATGAATATTCGTAACAACATACGATCCATTTGAAAAAGAGTACGTAAATTTAATTAAATTATTGACTCTTTCATTACTTTCTACATTGTATATATTTCCATATGCGTCTTGTACATCAATAGAAAAATTTGTATATCCTTCGTCTTTTAATAAAGACAATACAAAGTTTTGTGTAGAAGATACATTGGAATCTTCTAGTAAAAAGTATTCAATACAAGTAGAATCTCCCTTTAATTCTGAATTATTTGTATCTGAATCTTCAATTTGAGGTTCAACATATTTTTCTTCAGAATCATTGTTTTCTTCTACTATTTCTTCGACAATTTCTTCATTGTTTTCTTCTTGCGCAAATATTGGAACAATATTTGTCAATGACATTGTCAGTGCTAAGAAGAAAGAAAATGAGAATCTAAATATTTTTTTCATACACATTTTCTCCCTCAAACATTATTTTATCGAATTTCATTTTTTTTGACAACAAAAGAAAAGGATTCGCTTTATACGAATCCAATTTAAGGGTATCCAAAGTTTCTGGGGGTCTGAATTTAGGGGGAAATTTTAGGGGTCTAT
>NZ_JBJEEY010000168.1:0-4681 GCF_051873555.1 Floccifex sp.
CGTAACCAAACTTTTACAATCCATTCAAGTTCTGTAAACTAAGTTTTACAGAACTTAGGGTTACCAAGAGCCAAACAAATAAGTATATTTAAATCATCAAAATAAACAAATAAATCAAATCAGAAAGGATAAATAAAATATGAAGAATAAGTCTTTCAAGACTCCTAAGAAGTTCGACTTTGTAATGAGCGCTAACATGCCGGTTCGATTCGGAAAGACGTCTAAGATGGTTAACCATCTTTTGCAGAGTTGTGACAGTGCAATCTTTTATGATCCTGCATCCAGCAGACTTTATCAGAAGATTGGCCGTTGCTTGATCAAATGATCGAACATGTAGAATAGTTGTTATCTCCTTAAAGAAAAGGTCGGTGAGAAATCACTGACTTTTTTGTATAATTTTGTTTACAATTGTTAATTATATAAAGATCACCAGAAACGCTCTCTGGAGGCTTTTTTATGGACCCGTATATCTATATCCATAGGTCAAAAAGATGCTCCAGAATGTCCAGAAAGCGCAAAAAAGACCTGCTTTTATGTAGGTTTTCTTTTGTGATAAGATTTGTAAACGTCTTTTTACAAAAAGATAAACAAAGTAAACATCTTTTTACATAAAATAGGGGTTTACAAGATCCAAATATAGGTATATTTAAACTATAATTAACTTTAATAAGGAAATGAATATGGCGCGTTTTAAATTAAACAAAAATGATTTTGAAAAATATTTCAAAGGATTAATGTATGATACTGCCTTCTCTATGAATGGTAATATAGACCTTCTTTTAGAAAATAAAATTTTTAATTATACAAATTATTTTGTAGAATTTTTTAAATATATGGATGAACATTGTTCTGATAAGAATACAGAATATAAAAATACACCATATTTACGAAATAAAATTAATGAATTTGGCGACAAATTCAAAGACGATTATTTTAATGCTTTTAACAAAACTAAAAATAATATTTTAAAAAATTATAATGAATTCGAACGAAAGGAAAAAGCTGAAGAATTGAAAAAGAAATTTTGTGGCAATTTGCTAGAAATTATTAATGGTTTTTATGCGATTGATTTTACTATTATTGAAGGATTTGAATTTGATACTTGGTGTAATAATACAGAAGACGATTTTATGGGTGTAGATGGTATTTTGAGGCGTTCTTGTGATAAGAAAATTAAAATACCAATGAATACAAAACATAGTAATTGGAATGAAATTAATAAGTTTGCCCCATTTCAAAAGTTGGGTAATTGGGTAAAAACATATTCGTTTGACAAATTAAATGATGAAGATACTTTAACTATGAAACATTTACCATATCATGGTATTATTTTTACAGACAATGATAGTAGTGATTTTTCTGCTGAAAAGTTTCCAAAAGTTTACATTGTAAATGATATTACACTATGTAAAAATTTGGGTAAATATGGCCGAAATATTGGTAATGTTGAAATTTGGAAACATTGGTATAAAATTGTAAAAAAAGTTTTACAATAAAAAAGGTTTACAAAGAATCCAAAATAACTATATTTTACTTGTTAAAATAAAACAAACAGTTTAACTATTAAAAAGGAAAATAAAAATGACTAAAAAGAAATTCGATGTCGCCACGGTCAACAAAATAGTTGAAAAATTTGAAAGATTTGTAATGAAATATAAACATAAAGAGCCTCGTAAGTGTCAAATTGCGGCTATTCGAGCTTTCTATACTGGTTATTATAAGCATTTTCATTTTCTGTTTAATATGTGTTGTGGTTCAGGTAAAACTATAATTGCAGCATTTCTTATTTTTATGGAAATTGTTGAATGTAACAAGAACCATAAATTTGCTAGAACTATGATTGCTTCGCATCGTTTATTGCTTAATAAACAGTTGGTTAACATTGTTAATGATGCACTCAGATCTAATAAAATCACAAATGTAAAGTGGTTTAATCTCTCTTCTGCTACTATTAAAATTAATGGTATTATTGCTGCTCCTTTTAAGAAAACTAGTATTAAGACAATTATGAATTGTGAAGAACATGTGATTATTATTGCATGTGCTGCATCTGAAAAGAAACACTTCAAAGAAATGAATACTGATACTATGGAAAATATCTTTAATGAACTTCTTGAAGAAAAATCTCAAATGATTGCTGATAATACTAAAACAAAGTTTCTTAATCTTATTATTCAGGATGAAATACATAAAGATATTCCTGCAAAGATTTTGAACAATTTTGCTTCTATTTCAGAAAAAGTTATTGGTTTTTCTGCTACACCAAATAAGAAAATTATTGAATGGTTTGGAAATGAAAACATTTTTGAATATTGGTTTTGTCAGGCACTTCTAGATGGCATTGTTGTAAAAGGAAAACTCTATATTGCAAAGACGAAAGCAAAAAGATTGAAGAATAAAGAAGCAACATATATTATTGAATGTTTTGAACATTTAAAGAAAGAATGTAAGACAATGAGACTGATTCCTGTATTTTTGAATTATTTTTCTTCTGTAGATAATCTTATGTCTTATGCAAAGACCATCAATAAGAAATATGGTGATACAGTAGATGTAGCTGTGTTCGCATCTTATAAGGAAATTATTGATGAAAAAAATGGCAAGAAAACTGAAATTCAATGTGAACTTAATGGCAACCCAATGTCTAAAGATGAACTTTTGGAATATTGTCAAAAGAGAGATGATAATAGTAAACCTCTTATTATTCTTTCTGCTTTTATGATTGTTGAAGGCATCGATATTCCTTCTATTAATGGCGTTGGCATTTGGTGCGAAAAGAATGACGCCAATATGTTCCAGGCAGCTTGCCGTGGATGTCGTACTGACAAGGACCATCCTAATAAAACACATTTTTACATTTATACTTCCGAAGATCTAGCTACTGATACAGATGATTTCTTGACTAAACTTTACAATGGTTTTAATGGTCAACTTGATTTTGGTGATGGACAAGATGATTGTAAGGGTACTGGCAAGAATGGTGACAATTCAATGAAAAATACACAAGATGGTTTTGTAGTTGTTCCTGCTAGTGCAGTTAAGACAATGTCTGCAATTATTAAAGAAGTTAAGATTGCATATCAAAATAATATGCAAGAAATTAATAATGAAAAAGATTATAAAAACATCGAAAAAACTGTCTTAAAGGAAGCTACGAGTAATGATGCTTTTTGTGTTATGTTACAATTTGTAAATGCTCCTGGTTTTGATTTAAATCGTTTAACTGATGCTATAGATAAGTATTATAAGTAAACAAAATTTTACAAAAAGAAGGGTTTACAAAACCCTTCTTTTTATTATATTTTACTTGTTAAAAATTTAAAAAAGGCAACTATTATGTTACATGAAGAAAAATCAACTGAAGAATTTAAAAATATTGATATTTGGCGAAATACTAGAGATAATTCTATTAATAAAGTATGTTTAGTTATTCGTGATTTTTTGACTGCATCTGTAATGGCTCTACACAATGAAGTATATTATATTACAGATGATGAAGATAAATTTAATATGTTTAATCGACATGTAATAAATAGTGTAAATTATGGCCTTAATGATAAGGCTTCACTAATTAAAGATACCAAGGATTGGTATAATATTCTTGAATTTATTGATAAAAATTTTGGAAAAAATATTATGTTTGATATAATTATAGGAAATCCACCTTACGGTTCAAATAGAGATAGTAATCCCAACATTCATTATATAATAGCTGAAAAATTAAATAAAAAATTTAATGAGAAAATGATTCTCATTATGCCGCATCGTGTTTTGTATGCTACATCTAATAAGTTTGATCATTTCAAAAAGCAGTTTAATAATGTATCTAATATTATTGAAGTAGATTCAAAAGAATATTTTAAAGATACGAATATGGAAGATGATGGTGTTTTTGTTTTTGAAAATCATATTCCTAAAGAACTTGTTGTTACATACAAAAACAACGAAGTTAAAACTTTTAAAAATTTATTAAATGCAAATTCAATTTTCAGTAATTTTGAAATTAAATTTATGGAAAGACTCTATAATGAAAAACCAAATTATAATCCATATAGACCTTGTCGACAAGAAGATAAAACAGTAAAATTTAATGAGCATTTTTGTTCTCGTTTTACTATAAAGGACAAATATTTTGTATGTAGTAATTTGGCTAATGGTGCAATAGATGGTCGCTTTTTCCCAAAGAAAGAAGCTTCTGTAATTGTTACTGATATTTTAAAATATTTGAATCAACAAAATGATTATGCTTGTAAAGTAATTTCTTCTTATAATACTAAAATAGAAGCTACTAATTATGTAAATGCTTTAAAAAGACCGTTAATGCGTTTTGGATTAATAAAAATGCAAACTGACCAAAATATGACTACCCGTTGCTATCAGTATATTCCAGATATTAATTGGAGTGATTCTAAGACTCTAACAGATGAAGGTATTCTTGAAATGGTTGGATGTAGTAAAAAAGAAGCAAAAGAATTTGCTAAATATGCAAAAGATTATGTGGAAAAATTTGATAAAGAATATAAACCAAAAACAAAGAAAAAGAGTAAGTAATGACTATATAAAACTAAATAGTTTTCATTTGTAAACATCTTTTTACATAAAATGAAAAAGATGTGTAAAGTAAACAAAATTTTACAAAAAGAAGGGTTTCCAAGACCCTTCTTTTTTATTATATTTTACT
>NZ_JBJEEY010000169.1:0-24979 GCF_051873555.1 Floccifex sp.
TCAATAATTTCTAGATATTCTTGATTTGCCGCGGGCATACACTTACCTGATTCATAGTTGAATTCTCCTTTTCTTATAATATTTTTTGCCCTCATATAATATTTTAAAGTTGTAAGTATGCCGCAGTTTTTCTGTCTGTTTAGTACTTTCATCTTATCATATTTAGAAATTAAAATTTTGGTTATTTATTACACATTAATTGATTATTTTTACATTTATTAAATATGACAAATATATGACATTTTAAAAACAAGTCTCATAAGACTGGACGTTTGTGATAAAAATTATTTGGTTTCTTCTTTTCTGGCAGTATATAAAATATCATTATTTTGCGCATCTTTAATTGTAAATATCCCACAATTATCTATTCTTTCAAAAGCTAAATCACTGCACTTTTCAAAATTCTTTTGTCCATTTCCATTTACATATACTATCCACTCATAAGGTTCTGTATCTGTTTGCAGTTCCATATAAGCATATGTATATCCTTC
This sequence comes from Floccifex sp., assembly GCF_051873555.1. Taxonomy (GTDB): domain Bacteria; phylum Bacillota_I; class Bacilli_A; order Erysipelotrichales; family Erysipelotrichaceae; genus Floccifex. The sequence continues at coordinate 492 of NZ_JBJEEY010000169.1, forward strand.
TGATAATGGAAGAATATGGGCAATTTGATTTACAGCAGAAGCATCTCCTATATAAGGAATTGACTCTGTAATTTGTACATTTACGTGGTTGACCTGAATAGATGTTACTTGACTTTCATCTGCATTAACTTTTGCACCAATTTGATAAATATTTCCTTTTTTTACTTTAAAATAAACGGATTGTGCAGGTGTTAATATTTTTGAGTCAATGATTGCATTTAATTTAACATCTTTTAAACAAATTTCTGTTTGTCCATAATATATATTACTAGAAACTTCAATTTGATTTCGTGTTGGCACAATTTCTTCATTCGCATAAACATAGGATTCTTTATTATTCTGAATCATCAATTCATAGCTTTCTTTTTTTGCATTTGTTAAGAAACAAAGAGAAGTGATTGCACATATTAGAAAAGAAATAATAAATATTAAAATATTTGGTTTTTCGTAATATAGTATCGATTTCACTCTACCTTTCACATTTCCTTCATTAAAAGCTAATGGACAAACTCCTGTTTTTTGTTGAATACTACATGAAACAAGTGCCTGTGAATACTCAGCTCTTTGAATACTATTCAAATCCGAAATCACTTTTTCATCACAAGCATATTCAATATCTTTACAAAACAAATGATAAGCCAACCATACAAATGGATTCATCCAATGAAGAATTGTAATCAAAAATCCAAGTGGTTTGAGTATATTATCTTTTCGTTGAATATGGGTTTGTTCATGCGCAATAACATATTCATTTTCAAAAGAAAAAGGAATATAAATTTTAGGATGTAAGATTCCAAAAACAAATGGCGTTTGAATATTTTCACTTTGATAAATATTTTCTTTCAATAAGATTGAAGTTTTTATTTTTTGAAACAAATGAAATGTACTCCATAAAGTATAAACCAATAAAATAATAATACCTATAATCCAAAGAATTGATAAACCTAACAACCAAATTTGTAAAGGATTTGCACTTGAAAGTGGTTCCGGTGTAAAAGAATTTGAAATGATTGGATTGATCATTTGATTCAAACCATCTATTCCACTTTCAATAGAAGGTGTTGCATCCATTTCAATATTTATGGGGATAGTTTGTTCACTAGGAATTAAACTAAAAACACTTTCTATAGAAAAAGGAAAAATTAAACGAAGAAATACAAAACCCCATAAAATGATTCGAATCCATTTCGGTATTTTTTTAAATAGAAATCGAACCAGAAAAACCATTAAAATCAAGTAACTAGCCGCAATACTCATATTGACAACACTTATAAAAATCTTAGTCATAGTCTTGTCCTTTACGAATATTATCAATCATTTTCTGAATTTCATCTAAGTCTTTTTTTGAAAGCTTTTGATGTTTAGTAAAAGTGGCTACAAATGAAGGAAAAGAACCTTCAAATTTCTTTTCAACAAGTTCATCAATTTCATAAGTTTGGGCTTGTTGCTTAGAAACCAAAGAAGAAATCAAACCATTATTATTTTGAATAATTCCTCTTTCACTTAATCGCTTGATAACTGTATAAGTTGTCGTTCGTTTCCATCCCAATTGATTTTGACACAACTTTACTAGTTCAGGCGAAGAAAGAGGCTCATGTTCCCATAAAATTAAACAAAACCGATATTCACTTTCATGTATTTTTTCCATACTTTTTCTCCTGTCTACTATATTAGACGATTTCAGTCTACACCATTAGACAAACAAAATCAATCCATCAAATGATATTTAGCAACCAATGTTTTTTCTTCATCAAATGCATCTTCAAATAAAATACGATTAAAATTCATTTGATCGTGTTTTAGACAAGTTTCCAATATAAACAAAAAAATACCTATATCAATTTTATTATAGTAACTTACCTTATGAATTGGCATAATCCCTCTTTTTCCTGGCTTCTTATATCGATAAACCCATAATTCCTGTCCTTTATTTTCTACAATCCAAGGCTGTGTATTACAGGCACTGGGACTAAATCGAACAATGTTAGAAATTCCTAATATATCTCCTTTCCATATTTCTTCTAATGATTTTCTTTTGGCTTTAAACATATCTTTTCGAAAAGAAGCTTCCGGCATTTTGGCAATACACATCATAATCACAAAATCTAATGAATCTTTTGTTAGTTCTTCTGGTTTTCCTATACCAAACCATAGAGTTCCTATATTTTTTGAACAAAGATATAAATCCATTTGTTCGCCTAAATATCCAATATTCGCTAAATATCCTTCTTTCACTTCGCTATAAAACAATAAACAATATTGTCCTCCTCTTTTACAAGTTGTTTTTTCTTCTTCCACAATTTCAATTTTTGTTTGAATAAAAGGATAAAGAGACTGAATAGATTGGATGTGATGTTCAATTTCTTGTTTTTCTTCATTTGAAATCATTTCAATATCTCTAAAAATATGAAAAGATTTTCGCTTAAAAATTTGTGTATAATAATCCATATTCAAATTTTCTTATATTTAAAAAAAGTAATCAATGCATCTGATTACTTTTTTTAATTATTTATTTTTTGGAATAATGGCTCCACCAACTAAAACAGCATCAGTAACTCCAACAACTAATATCCATTTTCCCATATTCTGTCTCCTTTCATTGTTATAATACAAATCAAATATTTATGAAATACATAAATAATGTTTTAATTTTATGAAATTTGTTCTTTCAATTTCTTGAAAAAAATAATTTCTAGAGTGGGTTTCTGATTCATTCGACTAAAATTCAAAATAGTATGTTCTTTAAACGAAGAAATCACAAAATTATAAGGTGACCGTTTAGAATCATTTCCTGCAAATATTCTTGGACTCAATAAACCTTCGATTTTTTGTACATATGGCATAGCCACTGAATCCATATCAATTTTTCCTAGGTTTGTAAGAGTCATCGTTGAATTTTTAGATTCCAGCAATCGAAAGATTCCTTTCATTGTTTTTAATTTGATTTTATATGGAATCTTTTTGACGAATGGATTTTGTTCTAAACAAACATTTGATGAAATCATAGCTTGTAAGTATTCTTTTTGATATTGCATATTCAATTGATTTTGAATTTTGTAAATTAATTCTTCAAAGGAATAATGACCTGGTTGAACACAAACAAGGGCATATAAAGAAAAATTTCTAAGACTTTTACTTTCAAATTTTTTTCTTAAATCAATAGAAACCATAATTTGAATTGGTTTTTGAATACATTCGAATTCTAAAATAGATTGAATTAAAAGAGCTGTTAAAAAAGTTGTCATTGTCACTTGATATTCATGAGCTTTTTCTAGAATTTGATTTGTTTCTACCATAAAAGAAGTTACTTTTACTTTTTTTAATTTTTTATCCCATGGTATTTGAAAAGAGTGCATGAATTTTCGTTTATACTTCGTGTGATTGGCATATTTTAGATAACTATCCTCAAATTCTTTTTCATTATATTTTCTTTTATAATATTTAATTTCATATACAACATGTATATAAGAAAGTATTAATGCCTTAATAAATTCAAGTCCTCCATAACCATCTGTAATTGCATGAAAAAATTCAACTGATATTTGATTACCTTTATATAAAATTCGAATCGCACATGTTTCAATTTCTTTGATTGTCATTGGTTTTAAAATTGCCTCATCAAATTGAACTTGAATATCTTGAACAGATAAAACATAATTTTTTTGAATTCTTGCGACAATGGTTGGATAATCTGAAACAATTTGATTTAATGCGATTTGAAGTTTTTCTGGAAGAATTGGATCTATCAATGTAACCGATAGTCTAAATATATTCGAATAATTTGAATTTAATGTTGCACAATGTATGATTCCTGTATGATCAATTTCTATTTTCATAATGATTCCTTTATATATAGTGAAGATTGAATTTTTTGAATTAGAAATTGTAGACGTCCTTCAAACTGACAAGACAACTCTGAAAATTTTGTATAATCATTGGGTCGCATACAAGATGGTTCTTTAGGTAGAAGAAGAGCTTTGTTTCGGCTTAAAATTTCACTGACAAATTCTGAACAAAAATAACATTTTTCACGATGAAATGGAATATTCAACTTACATAAAAACAATCCAAGTAAATTAAAATGATATGTATTAGATGTTTTCATCATGGTTTCTACTTCTTCTTTAGCATTTTGATATACATTTTCTTCTACTTTTAGTTCATATAACGCACATGGTATTTCTTTATATTTTTTATAAAACCCAGCTGTTAAGGGTTCAATTCTTAGTCCTGCAGGTAAAGGTAAATTTACATATTTTCTCGAAAAACTATAAAGTGGTTGCAGATTTTTTTCAAAGGAAATAGAAGCATGGGTATAGGTATCTTTTGTGACAAATTTTATGGCTTTTGATACGTAGGTATCAGATTTTGTGAGTAAAATATAAATTGATTTCATGGGTTTTTCCTGCTTTCTTTTATAAAACAGTATCATTTGTTTTTTGTTGAAAAATTTATTTTTTGTTTCTGTTTTATAAAAAAAGATATTCATAACAAAGAATATCCTTTTTTACAGATTTCATAGATTTCATCGTATTTGGCATCAATGTGTTTCTGAATTTCTTTTGATTTTTTTTGTACAATTGTTTTATATAAAAAATAAGGCACAATCCATCCCATAAAACCCGGAATAGCTAAAAGTATACATAACCAGATAATTGGTGGTTCATGAACAATGGCAAAAGTGGACCCTGCCATAAAAATAGTTCCTATCATTCCTATAATCAAAGAAATAGCTGTGGCTGAATTTGTTTTTGAATTCTCCAATTGTTTTATTTCCTGGGCACAGGCTTCAAAATTATTTTGAAGTCTGGTTAATTCCATTTTATTAATAATTTTTCGATTTCTTTTTAAACACAATATTGTATTGTCTTGATTTTCTTTGATAGACAAATTATCGTCTAGTTTCCATCCAAAGCTTTCGTAACAATCCAGATAAAAAGAAGCATTTTTCGTTTTTATAGTGATTTCTTTATATTCATAACCAATATAATTCTCTTCTCGATTCATTTTTATTCCTCAACAGCAGGAAGACTAACAATAAATATACTTCCTTTTCCAACTTCACTTTCAACTAAAATCGATGCTTCCGATAATTCTAAAATACGTTTAACTAGAGCCAATCCTAAGCCATTGCCTTCTGAACTATGGGATGAATCTCCTTGATAAAATTTTTCAAATATCTTTTTTTGTGTTTTTTCATCCATTCCACAACCTGTATCACAAATTGATACAATCACATTTTTTTCATTTGTTTCTTGTTTTAATGTTACATGTCCGCCATTGGGTGTAAATTTAATGGCATTGGATAATAAATTATTCCATACCAAAGATAATAATTCTTCATCGGCTTTCACATAAGCATGATCTTCTAAATCAGCTTCAAATTCAATTTCTTTTTTCTCCCATTGATTTTCAAATAAAAGAGCACATTCACATAGTTGTGCACAAACATCAAATTTTTGAGGGGCTGGTTTAATCGATTGTTTCTCCAATTTATTTAATTTCAACATATTCGTAATCAAATTTGACAAGCGTCGACTTGCCTGTAAAATCGTTTTTGTACATTCTTTTCGTTTTTCTTCCGTTAATACTTCTTTTTGAAGTAATTCCGCAGTATTTTGAATGACTGCTAGTGGTGTTTTAATTTCATGGGAAACATTCGAAAAGAAATCTGTTTTTAATACTTCAATACTTCCTAATTCTTCCACCATTTTATTAAAATCTAATATCATGGCATCTAAATAATCTTGTTGACCAATTATGTGATACGGTGCCACATAAACTGAAAAATCACCGTTAATTACTTTTGCGAAAGCTTTTCGTAATTCCAAAACTGGTTTTTCATAGTTTTCATAAACCATATAGCGTGTAAAAACTGTCATTCCGACAGCCACTAATCCCCAATATAAAAGCGGAAGACCAATTTGAAGATAAAATGTCCATTGTCTATCATTCGATAAAACAACAATACCTGTATGAAAGCCAGACATTAATAATAAAATGAAAAAAAACACAAAAAAAATGGAAACAGGAAAGCGTTTATCTGTTTTTATATTAATTCGTTTCATTTTAATACCGCCTTATAACCTAATCCACGAACCGTTTTAATCACAAAACCATCACACTGTGAAAATTTATCTCTAAGCTTCGCAATATAAATATCCACAGCCCTAAGGCTCGTTTCCGATTCTATGCCCCAGAATTCATCCATTAATTGTCCACGTGAAAATGTTTTGTTAGGATAGGAAAGCAATTTATAAAGAATATTAAATTCTCTTGTTGTAACAGCAATATCTTCTCCATTGATTCTAGCTTCTACTGCATCCACATCCAATGTTAAATTTCCAACTTCAATTTTTCGATTCATCTCAATATTTGCTCTTCTCAATAAAGCTCTTACTCTTAATAAGAGTTCATCCAATTCAACTGGTTTTACCATATAATCATCAATTCCCAGCATAAATCCTTTTTGTTTGGAAGGAAGATCATCTTTAGCAGACATAAACAAAATAGGAATATGTTTATTTACTTTTCGAACGGATTGCGCAAATTCAAATCCATTAATTTGAGGCATCATAATATCTGAAATAATTAAATCATAAAGATTATTATACATTTCATCATAGGCATCGTTGGCATTTAAACATCCCTTTGCGTAAAAGCCACTGTCGTTTAAATATGTACAAACAGTTTGATTTAATTTCATGTCATCTTCTACAACTATAATTTTAATCATTTATTCTTCTCCTTTTATTTGTTCCATGAAAAATCATATAAATGGCAATCACCAAAACTAAAACACAGATTGTACTTCCTGTTAAAGAAGTCATCATTCTACGAAATTCACTATTTCGTTGTTGTCCAAACTGCATAATCATAGCTGTTTCTAATGAAAGCATGGATACAAGAGCACTTACTAAGTTAATTATTTTGGCAGCCGATAATACTGGGCTTTTATATTTTCTATATTGTATAACATTCTTTATGGCTGTAATGACATTGTAAAAAGCATATAAAGCAACAACATATATTAAATAACCCGGATATTGAAAACTTTCATTTTTTCGAATCATTAAAATAACGATTCCACTTAAAGCAATGTTCATCAATAATAAAATGATTCCACAATTTCGATATTGTTTATATTCCAGTTTTAAATTAGAACCAATTTCATTTTTATTTACATGCCACAATAATATACAACGCATCGTTGTCAATGTTATATAATAAACAGCTAATGTTCCAAACCAAATGGATTGATCTTTTATTCCATAAATTAATTTTAAAATCGCAAATACAAAATTAATACATGTTGAACTCAATAAAGAAATATGAACTTGAAACGAAGTATCAATTAAGTATCTATGTATTATTTTATTTTGATGTATTTTATTTTTCAAATTTGAAATGGAAATCGTTGAAATTCTTGCACAAACAATAATTAAAGAATAAGCAGAACAAATATAGGAAATATATGCCGGCAGACTTTCTTTTTCTCCAATTGAAAATGTATATATTAATAAAATTGTCGAGACAGGAACGATACATAGAACAATCCATATATTTGGAAATATAATTTTTTTCATCTTATATAGAATACATATTCCTTGTTTTGTATTTGTTTTCGAATTGTTTCTAAATTGTTAATAAAAGAAAAAAGTTGCATCTGCAACTTCTAATGAATTCCTTTTAACAATGGAATCAAACAAATCAATAAAACAATTCCAATCAATCCAACGATAATACCTTGAATGATATTTCCCCAAACCATGACTAAACACATTCCAATTCCTAAAACAAGAGCTCCAATGATTCCTAATAAAATCGTTCCAATGGTTTTTATACTCATTTGAATCATAATTGGTTTTCCTTCCATTTTTCGTCGAACCATCAACATAATGAGTAAAACAACAATTCCTATGCATCCCATTACAATTCCTGGTTTAAATGTATTCCATTCAGGTATCATGGCCATACACATTCCTAAAGCAAATAATACAAGTCCCATTGTTCCTAAAATTAAAGATACAAAATTTTTCTTTGACATATTTCTTTCTCCTTAATACGTAGATATACTATTCTTTTTTTGTTTATTAATTGCTTTAAAATTGTTTGTGATTTATTAAAATATTATCTTTATATCACAAAATAATAACAGAATAATATTAATGGTTATTTATTTTTATGAAAGGAATTTAAAAATGAAAACAAACAAAAAATTTATTCCTATAATTCTTTTATTCGCTATTTCTATATTCATCCTGATTACAATATCGAAATCAAATGAAAAATTATTATTTAAATGAAGTCGATGCACAAGGAAATGAGTTTTATGATTATGATGTTTACTCAATAGAATTTGATAAAACCAATAAAGAATCCAAACTCATTAAATTACCATTATATCGACAAAGCCATAATTTTACATGTGGCGTTTCTTGTGTTTCATCTGTTTTACGCTATTCTGGCTATGATTTTGATACTAGAGAAGATCGTCTTTTCCTTCAATTAAAGGCAACACCCGAAAATGGAACAAATTATGAAAATATCGCAAACTATTTAGATTCGGTTCGTATGGAAGGTAATTTGGATAAACAAGTGATTAAAACCGAGATTATAAATGAAGAATATAATTCAAATATAGATGACTTGCTCATAAAATTAAGAACAAGTCTTGACAATGATTCTCCTGTTATTTGTGCAATTCAAGCTTGGAAAGACGATGCCAATTATGAATCGAAAAGTGAAGACGATGGTCATTATGTTGTATTAATTGGATATCAAAAAAATGAAATAAATAATTATATCTACTATTTTATGGATTCATCAACTTCTGGTAGTTATACCTATCTTACAGAAGAAGAATTTATTTTACGCTGGCATGATAATGTAGAAGGACAATCAAAGCGTATCGGAATTATTGTTTCGTATCTTGATTCAATTCAAGAAGTTCCTATTGATGTCATTTATCATATAGATTAAAAAAGACCACACGACAAAGCCATGTGGTTTATTTTCTTATTGTTTTTTCTTTACAGGAATCCAAATTTCACAATAATAATTCTCATCCTGTGTGCCTTTTTCATATTTTGCAGGATTATCATAATATTCTATACAATACCCCGCCGCAAATTCATAATCTTTTAAAGCCGGTAACCATTCTGTATATATTTTGGTGTTTACTTCCTGTAAAGCATCTGGCATAGCTCCTTTACAAGGAAATATAGCCCAATCAAAAGACGGAATCGTTTTAATCACAAGATTTTCTGAAACTTCTTTTTGTGAATCATAGAAATCCGCAATCAAATACTCAAAACTTTCCTGTCCCATTTCAAGATCCATATTAATCCCGAGTTCTCCACAAATATATTGTCCCATTCCCGTTTGAAAGTGTTCTTGCCAAAATTGTGGAACCTCTTCCTTAGCTTTTTCATAAGAAAATGTTTTCGCATTGGCAATTACAGTAAAAGCATCTTTCTTTACAATTTTGTAGTCCATGATATAGCCTCCTTCACATGTTATTTTGATTTTCAGCGGAGCAAAGGTTTTTAAAAGAACTTCGTCTTTGCGTACAGAAGATGGTGATAAACCATGGAATCGACTAAAAGCTTTCGCAAAACTATCTGGTGATTCATATCCATATTTTAAGGCAATGTCTATGATTTTTTCATCTGTAATCAATAAATCATTTCCTGCAAGAGCCAGTCTTCTATTGCGAATATATTCACTTACACTAAATCCACAAAGCATTGAAAAACCTTTTTGGAAATAAAAAGATGAAACACCTGCTTCTTTTGCGATATCCTCTACCGAAATATTTTCAGTAATATGTTCTTCAATAAACTGAATTGAATTTCCAATAATTGCCATCCATTCCATACTTTTTATTCTCCTTTTTCCTACTGTGAAGCCATTTTATCTCATAAACATTATGCATTCCTGACATTTTCTGTCTTTATTTGTCACATTTAACTTTTTTCTTTGACATTAATACCACGCACTCACAATGATTGGTTTGAGAAAACATGTCAAATGGTTGTATACTTTGAATTTGATAAGATTTTAAATCATTTAAGTCTTTGGCTAAAGTACTTGGATTACATGATACATAAATAATGTTTTTAATATTTGAATGAATAATACATTGTTTCATTTTCGTATCTAGTCCCGTTCTTGGTGGATCCACAATTAATGTATCAACTCTTTGTTTGATGGAATCCAATACCTTTCCTGCATCTCCCTGAATAAAAGAAACATTATCTATTTTATTTTGTCTGGCATTTTCCTTTGCATTTTCAACTGCATCCTTAACAAATTCAATGCCAATAACTTTTTTTGCTTTATGATGCACAAATAAACTAATGGCACCAATTCCACTATAGGCTTCCACTATGCAATTAGATTTTGGTGTAATATCACGAATGTATTCATACATTTGTATGGCTTGTTTTGTATTTAATTGAAAAAAAGATTTGGGTAATAAAGACATTGTAAAATCATTTAACTGTAAAGAAATTGTTTCTTTTCCATATAAATGAATCATTTCCAAACCAAATACATCTGGATTCATATCTGTTTTTATACTTTGCCAAATCGATACAACCCCTTCAATATTAGAAACAGCTTCTACAATTCGAGAAAGAACTGCATTATTTCCTGTCACAAATATCACTTGAATTTGATTATCAAATTCTTTTAAAATCAAAGAACGATAGCCTCTTTTCATTTTTTTATCATAAGGTTTTTCATTTTTTAAGATTTCTTCAATTTCATTTCTTACTCGTTCAATTTGTTTTGAATGCGTAAAACAATGATGAATTGCTACAAAACGATTTGAATCTCGTTCATACATACCTGTTTTTAATTCTTCGTCTTTAATTCCAAAAGGAAGTTTACAAGAATTTCGATAAGCCAATGGAGTCGGATTCTTTATAATAGAATTTATTTTTCCTTTATAATGCGCATATTTATACAAAGCCTCTTTCAAAATATCTTCTTTCATTTTACATTGTCCTTTATATTGCACATGCATTAAAGAACAACCCCCACAATAAAGCCACTGATCACATAAAGGATGACGACGATGTTTTCCTTGTGTAATGATACGATCCAATTGACCTGTCGCATATTTTCCTTTATCTTCTATAATATGAAATTCCACTTCTTCATTGGGAATGGTTGCAGGAATAAAAATACATTTCTTATTCACATACGCAATACCTTCTCCATTAATTCCCCATTTTTTAATTGTTGCTCTAGTCATAGTTTTCTCCATTCTGTCACGACAAATTCAAACGTAACTTCAAATCCGTTACTTTGTTGTAATTTTTCTAATGCTTGTTTGCTGGTTTTATATCGATATGGTGTCATCTCTAGTAAAGACCAGACATCTTGTACAAAAATTCGATTGGAAATGATGTCTCTTTGAATCATTTCAAATCCTTCTTGTATACAAGATGGAAGCTTATTTTCATAAGGCACTTCGTATAAATGTTCTTTTAATTCCCAACAATGCCTAGGTCCAGGTCCCACCACAATCCATTTTCCATTTGGCTTTAAAATTCGATATATTTCTTCTTTTCCCAATGGCACAAAAATAGATGTGACACAATCAATGGAATTAGAAAAGAAAGGCATATCAAATAAACTTGCTACAAAATATAGTGTATTTTTATCATGTTTCGATGCATATAAAATTGCTTCTTTACTTAAATCCAATCCATAACATTCTTTTACATTTTGACTAAATTCTTTTGTATAATATCCTTGTCCACAACCCGCATCTACCAATATATCTTCTTTCGATAATTTATTTTTCACAAATTGACGCATAAAATCATAATAATTCATTTCTAAAAAAGAACTTCTGGCTTTGATCATCAATTCATTGTCTCCAGAATTTTTTTTGTTTTTTAAAGACACATTAAGATACCCACTCTTTGATAAATCAAAAGTATGATTATGAATGCATTTATAGCTGCGATTAACTTGGATTAATTTTTCATTGCATTTTGGACACTTTAACATAGAAATAGTATACCAAAAAAAAAGATGCTCATGCATCTTTTAGAAAATTTCGTCTTCTTTTAATATAGGTGTAATCAAAATTGATTCTGCCTGATCGACACATTGTTTCACCATTGATTCAAAATCCCATTTTGCTTCATATTTTTCACATTTATCAATACGAGGCTTTGTGACCGGATTTTTTGGTGTAAAGATTGTACAACAATCTTCAAAAGGCAAAATGGAAGTATCATAGGTTCCAATTTTCTTTGATAAATCAATGATTTCCACTTTGTCCATGCAAACAACCGGACGAATAATTGGAATATTCGTTACTGCATTAATGGTATTCATGCTTTCCAAAGTTTGTGAAGCCACTTGTCCAATGGATTCTCCGGTGGCAATGGCCAATGCATTTCGTTTCTTTGCCATTTCTGTAGCAATTCGCATCATCATTCGACGCATAATTGTAATGGCATAGCTTTCTGGTGCATTTTGATAAATTGCCAATTGAAGATTGGTAAATGGAATCACATGAACCAGAATTTCTCCTTGATATCCACTTATTAAACGAGCCAATTCCAACACTTTATCTTGTGCGTTTTGGGATGTATAGGGAGGCGATGCATAGTGAATGCATTCAATGCGCACTCCTCGTTTCATCATTAAAAAACTAGCAACCGGAGAATCAATGCCTCCACTTAATAAAACCATTGCTTTTCCACCCACACCAACTGGATACCCACCGGCTCCTGTAATTTTATTGGTCATAATATAAGAAGCATCATGTCTTATTTCAATGACAATTTTATAATCTGGATTATGAACATCAACTTTCCAGTTTGAATTTTTTAAAATTGTTGTGGCAACAATGCGATTGATTTGATCTGAAATAACAGGAAATGTTTTATCATTTCTTCGAGCAGCTACTTTAAATGTTTTGTCCTGATCTAAAGGTAATACCTCTAAACAAGCTTTTTTGATTTCTTCTATATCAGAAGGAACTTTCACAGCCAAAGACAAAGAAGAAATACCAAATACTTTTGAAACAACTTCGCATACTTTATTTGCATCTTCATCGTGTAGAAAAATATACATGCGATCGTGTTGTTTCTCAAATTCTAAAGATGGAAAACCAGTACAAGCTTTACGTACATTATCATACAATTGTTTAATAAAGCTATTTCGATTTTTCCCTTTTAAACTCAATTCCCCATATCGAATCAAAATATGATCATAACGATAAGCCATAGTCTTTTATAATCTCCTTACAAGCATCTATAAAAATACGAGCTTCCTGCATCGTATTGTCTTTTCCAAATGAAAGACGAATCATATGCGTTGCGATTTTTTCACTATATCCCATCGCAACCAAAGTCGAGCTATAATTTCTCTGATGAGATGAACAAGTACTCTTTGCTGAAACACAAATTCCTTTTTGATCCAAGGCATTTAATAAAACTTCACTCGTGATTTGATCAAAAGAAATATTTAAAATATAAGGAAGAGCTTCTTCAGGAGAATTAATATGTGCTTCCTTTATTTTATTTAATTCCATACGAATAAATTCATTTATTTTTGAAACTCTTTGATACACTTCTTTTTGTTCTTCTAAAGCCAAACGAATGGTTTTGGATAAAACAATATTCGCTGGTGCATTTTCTGTTCCTCCTCGAATGCCTTGTTCCTGTTGTCCACCTTGAACCAAAGGCATCAATTGAATGTTTTTCTTTTTAACCAGTAAAGCACTTCCCTTTAATCCATGAATTTTATGTGCTGAAATTGTAGCTAAATCAATGCAAGAAAAAGGAACATCAATTTTTGAAAAACTTTGTACACAATCCACATGATATACACAAGTAGGATGTTGATGAACTACTTGACTAATTTCTTCAACTGGATTTATGGCACCCATTTCATTGTTTACATGCATTGTAGAAACCAGAATTGTATCTTTTCTCAATTTAGATTGAACCAAATCTGCAGTGACAATGCCACTTGAATTAATAGGCAAATACTCTATTTCAAACCCAAAATTTTTTAAAAACGCCATTGCATTTTGAACCGATGGATGTTCTACATTACTCACTAAAATGTGATTTCCTCTCGATTTGTTCTTTAGTGCATAGCCAATGATTGCCAATGAATTTGATTCACTTGCGCACCCTGTAAAAATAATTTCAGTTGGCAAAACATGCAACATCGATGCAATATTTTCTCGACTTTTTTCCAATAATTGATGCACACTTCGTCCCATAGAATGAAGACTATCAGCATTTCCATATTGAGTCTCTAACAATTGGCTATAAACACGACGGACCTCTGGGCGTACAGAGGTCGTTGATGAATGATCAAAATAAATCATAATTATTGCACTGTATTCATAACTGCTGGATCCTTACGAGCTACCAGCTTTTCATAAATACCAGGGTGCAAGCTTTCAATTGCCTGAATCGCAACTTTTAAAGCCTTCGTATATTCCCCGTTCTGGAAACATAATTCCGCACGAGTCAATTCTGAATCCATTTCTGGATATGTACTTCTGAAACGATTGCCAAATACAATCGCATTTTCAACCATAACCGCAATTCCAATTAAATTATTGGCATTGTTGTATAACTTATAAATAAAGTCAATGGCTTCCTGAAGATCGGCATTCAATGTTTGAATGTCTAATGGAGAATGCGATAATACATCACGAACACGTGTAATTAATCTTTCTCCTTCTTCAATGTCTTCATCAAATTGTTCTGAAATACTTGGAAGAGATCGAACCGATGCATTTAATCGAACTTCATTCAAAATCAATTGTAATTTAATCAATTGTTTTTGTGCTCTCGATTCATCGCTGCTCGCTCCTACCAACATTTGCTTCATTGCTTTAATTTGATCCGCAAATGTATTTACTTCATCTGCATAAATGCGATAATCATGAATCACATCACTGCTTAATTTATCGGAATTCGATAAAATATCTTGTACTTGTTTACGTTTTTGCTGCAAAGATAAAACTTGTTTTTCTGCAATCACAAAACGTTTTGACCAATCTTCTAAACCAAATCGATCTTTAATATTCGAGTACAAAGACTCAATTTCTTTTAATTCTTCAACTACTTCATCCAATAAACCTAAATTTGCCTGCAAATCCCCATGAATCTCATTGTAAGCACGAATTTCCTTATCTAAATCATCTTGAATTGATAAAATGAAATCTCCTAATGGATCCAATAAAGAAGCGGCCTGACCATCGTTTCCCTTATCTAAATAAGAAACAATGTTTTCAATTTGTTCACTGGCATTTTGTACACTTTCATCCAAACGTGAAAAATCAATTTCTACTCCTTTTTCTTTAGCAGCAATGATATTTCCACTTACTTCATTTAAAGCACTTGGTAAAATTACTTTTGCTTTTTCATAATAACCTGGATAAGAAGCGATTCTTGAAGACGTTTGTTCAATGGATTTTGATAATTTATCCAATTCTTCTTTTGCTTTATTAAATTCCGAAGCGAACATCCATTCTTCAAATCCCGAAAAACCATTTTCAATTTCCTGAAGAAGAGCATCGAAATAAAGTCCCGCATCATAGAAAGAACCACGATTTGCCTGGTAAACATTTTTTAAATTTCCAAACTGTTCTTTTACAACATTAGATTGTTCTCTTACTTCTTTTTCAGGAATTAAAATCAAATCCAATGACTGTGTAATGATACGGATTTTTTCTTTCGTTTCATCAATGATTTCATCTAAATCATCCATAGCAATACGAGCTTTTTTCAATTTATGCGCATCCACTTTATCATCCGCTTCAGTAAACAAAGATTCACATCTTTGAATGCTTTCAATGCAATTTTCATATTTAGGACCAATTGCACGAACTTTTTCCAGAATATCGGAATTACTTCGAGCAAAAGCAGTCGCTTTATTGTATTTGAACGTTAACGTATTATTACGAATTTCATTCATAACAATTTCAAGATCCTTAATACGTCGTTCAATTTTCTTACGCTTAATTGTTCGAGACAAAATCAAAACTAAGATTAAGACCAAGAATGCAATACATATATAAATAATCATTTCCATTGATAGATGATCCAAAGCGAACTTTAGCGCGATATTGAAATATTTAGCTATTACGCTACCAATATCCGAAACGATCTTTAAAAATGAATCCATATAGCTCCTCCTTTACAGACACACCCATTATATCAAAAGTTACGATGAGTTTCACTATAAATCTACTTGATTTTTAACCCCTGTTTTGCTATGATACATAGGCATAAATTATAGCAGCATACAAAGTTATGAGAAATGCGTTACAGACAAATTAATGTGATACGAGTAATCTAAAAGCTGATAGAAAGAAAATATCGATTTGTAACACACCTTATAAAGATTTGTACTGCTATTGTTTTGTCAAACAATAGGAGGAAAATTATGTCAAGAAACACTGGAAGTACTTGGAAAAAGTCACGTCGTTTAGGTTTCTCTATTTTAGGAACAGGAGAAGAATTAGCTCGTCGTAACTATGCACCAGGTCAACACGGAAACGGTCGCCGTGCAAAATTAACTAACTATGGTATTCAATTACAAGAAAAACAACGTATTCGTCACACTTACCAATTAAGTGAAAAACAATTCCACAACACTTATGTAAAAGCAAGTCGTCGTTCTGGGGTTGTTGGTGAAAACTTCCTGGTTATGTTGGAATCTCGTTTAGACAACTTAGTATATCGTATGGGATTTGCGACGACTCGTCGTGCAGCTCGTCAATTAGTTAACCACGGACACATCTTAGTCGATGGTAAAAAAGTAGATATTCCTAGCTTCCAAGTTAAAGCTGGTCAAGTTATCGAAGTAAAAGAAACTTCTAAAAATTTAAAAGTGATCAATGAAGCTTTAGAAGCCACAACTGCTACAGTTAGTTTTGTTGAAGTGGATAAAGATGCAAAAAAAGGAACATATGTACGTATTCCTGAACGTAATGAATTATTCACTGTTCAAGAAATCAACGAATTGCTTGTTGTCGAATTCTACAACCGTTAATCAACGACATAAAAAAACTGGAAAGACATTTGTCTTTCCAATTTTTTTATGCATGAATAAAGCCAATCTTTTCAGCTACAAAAGCATAGTTATTATATACATGTCCATCTTTTTCATATTTACGAGATAAGATGCGACCCTTTACACTAATGGAATCATTAATTTTGCTCACATTACAAAGTGTTTCCGCTAAACCACGCCAGACCTCGACTTGAATAAAATCATATTCATAAACGCCTTCACTATTCGCAAAAGGTCTTTCTACTTTTAATGTGACATTACATGTTTTAATGCCTGTTGTTGTTTCCTTTAAAGTTGGCAACTCCTCAATACTTCCTACTAAACAAAATACATTCATATATACCTCCGGTATGAGAATAATCCCATTACAATCACCGCCTTCTTGTTGATTATATAAAAGACAAACCAATAAAAAAAACGAGCTATTTTATCTAAAACAGCTCAAAAATACTTTTTTACAAATATTATTTTATGGATAAAAACCATTTCTTTTATTTTTTACATTCTTTTGGATAAATTCGCGTAATCGTTCTATGATTTTTATTCAAAGAATGGCATGAATCATAAACCATAGAAGGACTTGCAAATTTAATACTATCAAACCAGTTCCAGTAATCATAATGAAAAATAGTAGAGCGAATCCAATCAATGGCCAACCCATCAAACTGATCCAATCCCCTTAAATTCTGTCCAATATAACTATTCGAAATCGCCTCAAAATCCTCTTCTCTTATTTTTTTATCTATTAAAGAATCCATAATAGAATCCACTACATCAATAAATTCTTTTTCTTTTGTCGTCTGTGCATAAAATAAAATGTAACCACGATCACAACTAAAATCACATTCCGCACCATAAAACTGATTTAAAATCCTTTGATCAAGCCAAGACTGAAAAGAAGGATTCATAGCTGAAAATAAAGAATCCAGTCGAATTTGTACCATTAAATCTTTAAAATTAGCTTCTTCAATTGTATTGCATCCATCAAATTTATATCCAAGACAAATATAGGGAATCGAAACATCCATATATTCACAGAAATCTTTTCGTAAAACATTTTCTGGTTCCTTTTCCATCACACGAACTGGAATACACGAAATTTTTGAAGGATATTTTTTTTCATAATCTTCTATGAAAGACATACAATCCAAAACATTTTCACTTGTAATTCCCACTAAAACCAAACGAGACGGATCATAATTCAATTCATAAAATTTACTCAACATTTCCACATCCATTGTTTCAATGTCATTTCGCGTTCCCAGAATATCTATATGAATGGGATGATTTTTGTACATCGAACAATATGTTTCTTTCATTAATCTCTGTTCCGGACTTTGCTGATACATATCAAATTCACTTAAAATGATTCCTTTTTCTTTTTGTACCGATTTTTCATCGATATCCAAAGTCTGAACAAAATCCAGAAGCAAAGCCAATGGCTTATAAATATCTGCTGTTGTCTGAAAATAATAACAAGTTTCTGTATAAGAAGTAAAAGCATTTGTCTGTGCCTGCATATTTGCGAACAATTCTGTTACATCTTGATGATTATAGCGAAACATCTGGTGTTCTAAAAAATGAGCACATCCCGTTGCATGCATGATTTTCTTTCCATTGCATTCTTGTTCAATATCAAAACCACCACAAGGCGATGCACACATAAACAGAGATTTTTTAAATCCTTCTTTTTGAATAAGAACGACCTTCATGCCATTTTCCAATGTCTTTTCCATTTGTTTTATATTGTACATTCGCTTTCCTCCTGCACGATACACAAGCTCAATGCATGTAATTTTTTTGCACATATTGAAACACTTTCTTTTGTGACTTTTTGTATTTCCTGTATTTTCTTTTCAATAGATTCATCTGAATTCAAGTAACAAGAAATAAAGCTGCGTTCAATATAGGAATACTCTGTATCGAAACTCGATTGAATATTATCAATTACATCTTTTTTAGCATTTTCCAAATATATATCGTCATAATCCATATCAATGAGTCTTTGAATTTGTTGATCAATTAAATCACAAATCACATCTATATTTTCTTTTTCACAGCCACAATATACATATAAAGCCCCGTCAAAGCGAATTAAACTCGATCCAATAGAGTAACAATAACTATGTTTTTCACGAATCTCTGTAAATAAGAAATTCACTGGTGATTGTCCTAAAATCGAATTTAAAACCACTAATGAATGATATAAAGAATCCTTAGTATCCATTTGTGTCGCATATACTTTTGTGATATAAGATTGCTCAATATCTTTTGAAATTCTTTTTTCTACAAATGGAAAAGTACTTAAAAGACAATAATTTGATGAAATTGTGTCTCTTTGATTCATTGTATTTAAATACAATTCCAAATTCTCATCCAATGTACCACACGCAAAGACCAATGGCTTATCCAATGTCTTATACAATAATTCAATGTCTTTTAACGTTACTTGATCTACTTGTTCAATGTATCCACTTGTTGGAATAGAAATGGAATGTGAATTTGAAATTATTTGTAAAGCGGATAAAACAGACAAAGTAAAAGGATCATCCATCTGCGTTTGAATACGATTCTTTAATAGGTATTGACTTTCTTTTAAGTTTTCCATTGTGAATACAGGATGAAATAAAAACTGATCTATAATATGAATCAAAGACATTCCATAAGATTCTTTTTGAATCCAGTCACTTCGAATAAAGCGAAACTGAAGTTGTAAAGACAAAGACTGTCCATATACGCTCAATCCTACACTCATTTTCATTCCATAGTTTTTATTAAAGACATGAGCCATTTGTTGTTTATTTTCAAATTCCTCTGTTTTTGATTTCAACATATAACACAATATATTATATGCAGTAATGGTTTCTTTTTCGAATGGTACAATAAACCGAAAAGACACAATCGACTCTGAAAACTTTGTTTGTTTAATATATTCCATAATATTTCCTCATTAGATTTTGGTTATACAACATTTTTTAAAAATAGTCAAAAAAAAAGAGTATGAAACTCTTTTTTTACTACATTAAATTATCCGATATGAACATATCCAATAAATGCATTGGAACAACTAACAGAAGTAACAACTGTTGTATATCCATCCCATCCACCGTGAACGGCTTGTCCATTTCCAATATAAATCGCAACGTGTCCACTATAAACACAAATGTCACCTGGAACTGGAGTACTTGTTAAAGTACCTAAACTTAAATACTCTTCAGGCCAACCATGGAAATAAATTCCAACAGCTTTCAAAGAATTAGTGACAAGCATTGTACAATCCTGACTCACTCCAACTTGTGCTAATGCAGCATTAGCAATTGCCGAATTATTGACACTTGTTGCTGGTGGCGTTGGATTTGAAGGTGCACTCGGTGTACTTGGTTTACTTGTAGAACCTTGTGAACCACTATTTGAAGATTGTGAACCATTATTGGATGATTGAGAACCATTTGCCGGTGCTTTTGTTGTCGAATCCGCAACTTGATTTGAAGATTCATTTTTTGTAGCTGAACCATCGGAAGCAATTGTATAACCATCTTTTTGTGAACTTGTAATCATTTTACCAGTTTCATCAAAGAAATATGTTTTTCCATCAATCACTTCTGAACAATCTGTTAAAGTTTTACCATTTTCATCATGATAATATTTGTCTTCACCAACTTGTTTCCAACCTGTTACATATGTACCATCTGCTTGAAGATAATATGTTGTACCATCTACATTTACTTCACCTGTAGACATTTTTCCATCTTCAGCAAAGTAATATTTTTCACCATTTACTTCTTTCCATCCAGTGGCATAATCACCATTTTCATCAAAATAGTATTTAAATCCACCATCATCTACCCATGATTCAGTAACAGGATATCCTTTTTCATCATAGTAAGAAACATTTTCTTCATCCCAACCATGAAGCAATTGACCTTCTTCCTGGAAATTATAGGAAGTTCCCTGAATCACAGTTTCACCAGTAGCAGCTGTCCCATCTTGCTGGAAATAATAAATTCCATTTGGAACATTTTGCCATCCAAATTGCATTTCACCTTTTCCGTTGAAATAATATAAATCTCCATCGATTTCAGTAAGACCTGTGGCTTCTTTACGATTTGACTCTAAAACGTAGTAACGATCTGCCCCTTCTCCATGCCAACCAGGCTGGTTTTCATAAGCATATGCTGTTGAGAGTACAGGTCCACATGCACATGCACATAGAGCGATGGCTAAGATTTTGCTGTGTTTTTCGATAAAATTCATTAAATCACCTCTCTGAAACACCATAAGAATACCATAAATTCCCTTTTTATTTCAAATTCACATAAACTATATCTTGTGAATTAAAAGAATTATGGGATTTTATTTTTTTAAATTTTCCTTATTTTTAAGCAAATTTTAATAAATTATGTAAAATTATGTGATATTTTATTAAAATTTACGTATTTTATTTTTGTCTATAATTCATGAACATTTCTATCTATTTTATAAGCATTCACCAATTCAATTACACAAGAAAGCATGAATAAAATCAACAATATATCTACAATACAATTGAAAATACCTAGCCCCTTTAATACAACAATAACACCCAATAAAGTCTCTTGAAAATATGCCACAAAAACCAATAGAACTGACACACTTAACGTAATTAAATACATTCCCGAACAAATGTAAGCGTTTTTAGACTTAAATGAAACAATATATAATCCTGTTAAAAACAACATCAAAACATCAAAAAAATGAAACTGAAAAAGAATATAAATATTGATTTCCTTATTTGAAATAATAAACATCAAAAAACGAAAAAGTACAGAACTTGTATACAAATCCAAAGTAGACGCAAAATTCAATAACGATTCATAATTACTGATCAAAATCAACTGAAAAAAGACCATCAATTGCCAAATCAATTGAATTAGCCAATACAATATGATTCCCAGACAAAATACTCTTTTTCTTTTTGTTTCACTATCCAGACAAAAATCAATCCATTTGTACAGTTTCAAGGAAATCACTTCCCTTTATTTGTTCCGTTGAAGATAAATTTGGATAACCCAATTGACGAAGTACTTCATACACTATAATGGCTGCACAATTCGATAAATTCAAACTCCTTGCACTTGCAACCATAGGAAGACGCATTCCACGTTCCATATACCGCTTTAAAATACCCTTATCAATTCCCGTACTTTCTTTTCCCAAAATCAAATAAATATCACCTTTACACTTTGTAAAATCAAATTCAGATGGTGCTTTTTTGGCATATCGCGTCATAAAATAATAATTCTCACTTGGATTTTCTTTCACAAATGCATCCCAATTTTTATGAATGCGAATATCCGCTTCTTTTATGTAATCCATTCCCGAACGACGTAAATGTTTTTCATCTAAACTAAAACCCAAAGGTTCAATCAAATGTAAAACACTATTGGTTGCCATACACGTACGAATAATATTTCCTGTATTTTGTGGAATTTCTGGTTCAAATAAAACTACATGCAAACGAGGCTGATGTAAATCTTTTAAAAACAATTTCAATGCTTTTGCACGATGTGAAACTGAATTTTTTTTCTGGTCACTGACATTGGCTAATGTTGTCTGAAATGGTGGATAATAGAAAATAGGATCGTATCCAAATCCATTTTCACCAATAGCACAGTCATTGATTTGTCCTTCAATGGTTGCTCTATACGTATGAGCTTGTCCTTTATCATCAATATACGCAATCACACAAACATAACGTGCACTTCGATCTTTCCCCTTGACCGCATCCATTATCGCCTGGTTTTTGATGACATAGCTTGTATCTTCTCCCATCCAGCGAGCCGAATATACACCAGGTTTTTTATCCATTGCATCTACTTCAATACCTGAATCATCACTGATTACAGGCTGATGCAGTACATCAAACAAAGACTTGGCTTTAGCAATGGCATTTTCTTCGAAGGTTGTACCGTTTTCAATAATTTCAACGGGCTGTTCTAAATCTTTTAAACACTTCACATTGTAGTCTGGAAGCATTTTTTTAAATTCTTCGACTTTATGTTGATTTGAAGTCGCTATCCAAATTGTTTTCAAACTATCCCTCCTCAAACTATATTATTATAACACCAAATTTGACTTTCTGTGTTATAATCTTTTCATGGAAAAATTTTTAAACAACAATACATTTTCTTTTGAAATCACAAAAAAAATACCCGGATCTTTAGGACGTGCCGGTATTATTCATACCCCCCACGGAGACATTAAAACGCCTGCTTTTATGGTTGTAGGAACCATTGGCAAAGTTTACTTTGTTTCTATGGAAGATTTAAAACAAATCAATGCCCAGGCCATGTTATCCAATGGTTATCATTTACGCAATCAATCTTTTGAAATTGCTAAAAATGGCGGATTAGCCAGCCATTCAAACTGGAATGGTCCTACTTTAACCGATTCCGGTGGATTTCAGGTTATGTCACTTGGATCGGGTTCTGGAAAAATTGTGAGTATGTCAAAAGATCAACATGTAGAAAATACAAAAGAAGAAGAAAGACTGGCCCATGTCTGTGAACAAGGCGTTCATTTCACCGATCCTTTTACAGGTCAGGAAGACTTTATTGGACCCGAGGAATCCATGCAAATTCAATGTCGAATCGGAGCCGATATTCATATGGCCTATGATGAATTAACATCTTTAGCTGATAGTTATGAATACAACGTAGAAAGTCTGGCAAGAACCGAAAGATGGGCTCAAAGAAGTCTGGATGAGCATAAAAAACATCATATGGATCTAGGATATTATCAAGCTTTATATGGTGTTATTCAAGGCGGTCGATGGCAGGATTTGAGAAGAAGCACTTGTCAGAAAATGGCGAAAATGGATTTTGATGGTTATGGATTGGGTGGTGCCTTTTTAAAAGAAGATTTATCTAACATTTTACGCTGGTGCAATGAAGAACTTCCTGAAAACAAGCCTAAACACTTATTGGGTTTATCTCATCCTGATGATATTTTAAATGGTGTTGAAATGGGAGCCGATACATTTGATTGTGTAGCACCTACCCGAGAAGGAAGACATGGAAAATTATATACTCCAACTGGTGTTATTAACCTGCAAAAATTCATGGATTCGCCTTTATTAATTGATGAAAACTGTGATTGTCCGACTTGTCAGGCAGGCTATACATTAGGTGAATTAAGAAAACTATGGAAATCTCAGAACAAAGAAGAAAAATATAAATATTTTGAATTGGCCAGTATGCACAATTTACGTTTTATCATCCGTTTAACAGAACAAGCACGTCAAGCAATTTTAGATGGAACATTTTTTGAATATAAAGAAAAATTCTTAAAAACATACTATAAAAGCACTCAAAAATGAGTGCTCAGACTGTTGACAAAGTAATAGTCGACAGTCTTTTTTTTATTTGATAGAATAG
>NZ_JBJEEY010000170.1:0-4576 GCF_051873555.1 Floccifex sp.
AGAAGAAAATATGTTACTGAGCATTGTTATTCCATTTTTAAAATATAAAAACTATCTAAAAGAGTGTTTAGACTCTTTATTAGATAGTTCTTTTCATGATTTTGAAACACTTTTAATTTTAGATCAAGAAAGTGAAGATGTTTCCGATTTAGTAAAATCATATGAAACATTATCAATTCGAGTGATTCCAACTCAACAACATGGAGTAGCGAGTTTAAGAAATATCGGAATACAAGAAGCAAAATCAGATTATATTTATTTTTTGGATAGTGATGATTATGTATTAAAAGATACATTGAATACTTTGGTACAATCTATTTCAAATCAAGACATAATTTATGGACAAGTCCATAATACCTGGAATAATATGGCCAATTATCTTGAAAAACAAAACAAGAAAATGGAAAATTTGGATGAAGAAGAAGTTGAAATGAAAGAAATGGAGTCGCAACAAAAAATTGATGAATTTCTTTCAGTTTATTCTCTATCGGATACAATTCTTTTAGCATATTATCATATGTTTAAAAAGAAAAAAGGATCTAATAATATAACAGTATTGTCACATGCCTATAAAAGAAATTTTTTAATTGAAAACAATATTCAATTCGATGAAACAATGACATATTACAGTGATTTTCCTTTTATAATTGAATGCCTGGATAAAGCCCAATCTTTTCAATCTTGTTTAGAAGCCATATATGTAAAAAGAAGACACAACGATCCAATTAATTATCCAGCTCTAAGACAAGAAGAAAACGAAAATCGTTTCTTTGAACGAATGAAATCCTATGAATTGGCACATGAAAAAACAAATAATTCAATTTTACATACATTAATTGATCGTAAAATCATCAATTATTATTTTTCACACTTTATTCGAAGATTAAGAAGAAGTGAAAAACCAGAATGGAAAAATGAATATTTTAAGATTTTTTCAAAAGTCATGAATCAAATTCCAAAAGAAACAATTCAAGACTATTCCAATGAGAAACAAAAAATGATTGTTTCCATTCAAAAAGAAGATTTAGAACAAACATTAAAATTGGTTCGAAATTTCTTAGGAAAGAAAAAATTTAAAAATATGGTAAAAAATAAAAATACCATGTACAAATTAATGTATTATCACGTCTATTTAAAGAAACCATTATTGAAAAATGTTGTTTTATTTGAAACATTTAATGCGAAAAATTATTCCGATTCACCGAAATATATTTATGAATATTTAGCCAAAAACTATTCCAATCAATTTGAATTTGTATGGGCACTGAATAATGGAGCCAAACCAAAATATGGAGGAAAAGTAGTTAAGCGTTTTTCATTTGAATATGCATATTATTTAGCACGTGCAAAGTATCTTGTATTTAATGTTCGACCTCCTCTTTGGTATCGAAAAAGAGAAGGACAAGTTTTTTTGGAAACATGGCATGGAACACCTTTAAAACGACTGGTTTTTGATCAGGAAGAAGTGACTGCTGCTTCTCCAAAATATAAACAACAATTCTATAAACAAAGAAAAGACTGGGATTATTTAATTAGTGCCAATGATTTTTCAACGGAAACATTAGCTCGTTGTTTTATGTATGAAGGTGAAATGCTGGATGTGGGATATCCTCGTAATGATATTTTATATGCTGAAAATAAAGAGGAATTAGCTATTGAAATTAAGAAGAAATTAAATATTCCTTTAGACAAGAAAACCATTTTATATGCACCGACTTGGCGAGACGATGAATATTATGGAAAAGGACAATATAAATTTGAACTCCAGCTGGATTGTAAAATGTTGAAAGAAAAAATCGGAAATGAATATGTATTGTTGTTAAGAACGCACCAATATATTTCCGATCACTTAGATACAACTGGATTAGAAGGCTTTGCGTATAATGTATCGCAATACGATGATATCAGTGAATTGTATTTGATTAGTGATATTTGCATGACAGATTATTCATCTGTTTTCTTTGATTATGCGAATTTAAAACGACCTATTTTATTTTATACATATGATATCGATAAATATAAAAACCAATTAAGAGGATTTTATATTGATATGACCACTGAAGTACCTGGACCTTTATTATATACAAATGAAGAAGTACTATATGCCATTGAACACATTGAAGAAATTCATGAACAATATAAAGAAAGATACGAACAATTTTATCAGCGTTTCTGTCATTTAGACGATGGAAATGCATCAAAAAGAGTTGTAGAACGTGTTTTCTTACAAAAGAAGGATTAAAGAAATGATGAAATGGATAAAAAAAATCATTCATCGCATCATCGTTACATTGAATCGTCTTTTGTATCGATGGATTCCGATAGATGATTACACAATTTTATTTATTGCCTTCCATGGACGAGGATATTCAGATAATCCCAAAGCTCTTCATCAATATTTAATACAAGACCAGCGTTTTAAAGATTATCAATTTGTATGGGCTATTAAAAATCATAAGAAAAAACAACTCAATATTCCCAATGCCAAAGTCATTGAATATTTTAGTTTTTCTTATTTCTATTATTTAGCACATTCTAAGATTTGGATAGTCAATTGTAAGTTACCGGGCTATGTATTAAAAAAAGAACAACAGATTTATCTTCAAACATGGCATGGAACGCCTTTAAAAAAATTGGCCCATGACATTGAATTAAATGAAGATGCTACGTTTTATCGTTCACAAATGGATGCACAAAGCATGTATAAAACATATGATGTCGATGTGAAACGTTACAATTATATGATTTCACCTAATGCGTTTTGTACGAAAATATTTCCAAGTGCATTTAGAATTGATCCAGAAAAATTAATTGAAACAGGATATCCAAGAAATGATATTTTATCGCTTGTAGATAAAAATCGAGTGTTGGAAAAGAAGAAACAAATGCATCTTCCACTGGATAAAAAAATCATATTATATGCACCAACGTGGCGAGATAATTCTTATGTAGCTGCTGGCTATACTTTTGAATTAAAAGCAAATTTTAGAAAATGGAAAGAATATCTACAAGAAGACTACATTGTTTTATTTAAACCACATTATTTGATTATCAATTCATTTAAAGAAGATCAAGAACTAAAAGGTTTTCTATATTCCATGGATGCAACAATGGATATTGCTCAGCTCTATGAAATAGCCGATTGCTTAGTTACAGATTATTCATCTGTTTTCTTTGATTATGCGATATTAAATCGTCCAATTTATTTTTATATGTATGATTTAGAAGAATATGCCCAGGATTTAAGAGGCTTTTATTTGGATATTCATACAGATTTACCAGGAAAAATTTATCGAGAAGAAGATTCTTTACTGGCATCCATTCAGAAACAAGAATTTGATTTTGAACATTTAAAAGAATTCAATTCATATTTTAATAATAAAGAAGATGGACATGCATCAAAGCGTGTAGTTGATATTTTGTATAAGGAGATTTGTCATGGGGCTTAGTAAATTGATATTAAAGATTTGTTTAACACTTTTGAATCAATTGACTTTCTTTCTTAAACAAAAAGACAATCGAATTACGTTTATTTCTTTAACACAAAATGAATTGTCATCGGATTTTAAATTGGTGAATGATGTATTAAAAAAAGAAAATTATGATATTCATTATAATTTAATTGTATTTGAACAAAATTTGAAAGGAAAAATAGGATATTTCTTTAATTGTTTAAAACAACTCATTGAATTAAAACAATCAAAATTAATTATATTAAATGATAATAATTATGTTGTATCCAATTTTAAACCAAAAAATACAATTGTTCTTCAAATGTGGCATGCACCAGGAGCAATAAAAAAATTTGGAAACCAGATTAAAAGACAATATCCCATTCAAAATTATGACTATGTTATATGTAACGCTCCTTATTGGAAATCGGTTTACAGCCAGGCTTTTCATGTCAATGAAAATCAAGTATTAGTAACGGGTTTACCAAGAATGGATGAATTGATTCATAAAAAAGAAACAACATTTTATGATAAATATCCACAATGCAAAAATAAAAAACTATTTTTATATGCACCTACTTTTCGAGGAAATATTATTGATGGATTTCAAAGAGTTTCTATGGACTTTGATAAAATACAATTAAAAGAAGATGAACTTATTTTATGTAAATTTCATCCTTTATTAAAAGATGTAAACATAAAAAATTCAAAAGTAATGAATGTATCACATGAAGATTTGTATGATTTGATGTATGTTTCAAATTGTCTGATTTCAGATTATTCATCGGTTTATTTTGACTATTGTTTATTAAAGAAACCCATGATTGTTTTTATACAAGACTATGAATCCTATAAAGAATCCATTGGATTCAATGTGAATTTATTTGAAGAAAAATTTGCGGCAATTTGTACAAATGAAGAACAATTAAATCAAGTTTTACATTCAGATTTGCAAGTTTTTGAAGAATTTCAAAAGAAATTTGTGACCTATAGGGATGGTTTTAATACACAAAGAGTCGTCAATGAAATAAAAAAAATAATGAAGTAAAAAAGATGGATTATTTTCCATCTTTTCAGACTGTTGACAAAGTAATAGTCGACAGTCTTTTTTTTATTTGATAGAA
>NZ_JBJEEY010000171.1:0-24802 GCF_051873555.1 Floccifex sp.
TACAAGTACATAGTTTTAGTAGAAATAATTAGGCTGACTTATTTTTTAAGACAGCCTTTTTGTATATGAAGGAGAAAAGAAAAATGTATGAAATAATACCAACGAATTCTTTGATGATAAAGGATGTCCATTACTATATTGAAAATGCAATGTTTATTGATGATACTTTAGAAAAGCTTTATGGCAAAAATACTTTTTCTGAAGATGTTGATATTATCGATATTAAATTTATTGAAAGTATAAAGAAAGCAGATAAATTTGATTATCTTTATGCCATTTTTTGTGGTGTAGTTTCTAATTATGTCAATAAATTAGTAAATAAAATGGATGAAGATAAAATTGAGCTAGAAAAAAGTGATTTTTCTAATCTAGAAAATTTATATTCCATTTTACTGAAGAGCAATAAGATTGAACAAGAAGATTTAGTATATGCACAAAAAAGAATTCATGAATTTTTAATTAATCAAGAAGACATAATAAAAGATAGTATAAACTATATAAAAATGTTTGAAGATTGTGCAAAAAGTTTCAGCTATAAAGGATTATTTTTCAGTATATTAAAAAGTGTTACAGGAATTGAAGTGGGTTTTGATGAAGATGGAAAAATCATTATTAATCGTATAAATAAAGAAATTAAAATAAATGAAATATTAGAGGATGTTATATTTGGGATTATCGAATGGTTCATGAATGAAACAGCAATTTATAGAGAAAATGGATTATTTAAAGATGAAATGAATGATGTTTTCAAAGCAACAGAAGGTTTGGAAAAAATCAAATCTATTATTAAAGAATTGTCAAAATTAAAATTCTTCAACCAAGAAGAATTTAATCAAACAGTCTTAATGAATTGGTTTAAAGAAGAAATTAAAAAATCAAAAATTGAATTGAATATAGCTAATGAAGATTGTGTCATATTAAAGAAGGATATTCCAATAATATTTAATGAATTGATGGTTCATTCATACATTTTTATTCGATTTTTTATTCAAGAAGTAAAGAAACACAATATTATGACAATAGAACAACTAAAATTATTGGATTTATCTATGTATAAAGAGGAAAACGAAAGAATTTATTATAGAATTGAAAGTGTATCTTCTGGCGTATTTTTAGGTTTAGATTTGGGTTCTGCGGTTGCTTTAGAAATCAAAATGAAATCTAAAAATATTGCACAAAACTTGAAAGACCAAAATTATGTAAATGCTTGCTTAGAAGTCATTAAAGGTGTTAACGCTGTAGTAAGCTCTATTAATTTAAATAACGTATGTCGTTTTATAACAGTTTGTAAAATTGATTCTAAATATATAGAAGAAGATATAAAAAAATTTATCTACAGACCAGATATACATTTTGTTGAAAAAGAAGAAACTTTATCTCAGGAAAATCTAAATTATATTTTGGGTTTAAATAAAAATGAAACAAAAATTTTATATTCATTAGAACAACAAATTGTTAAATATGATATCCAAAAAACAAAAGATGCAAAAAACATGGAGTTAAAACAAGAATGGTTAGTAAATTGGAAAAACATATCGGTTGAATCTTTAGGATATCAAAAACTGTTTGAAGATGAAGAAGAAAAGGTTTATAAAATGATATACACACATGCTAACAATACAAAAGATTTGGCATGGCTTTATAAAATTATTTTAGAGTTGATTTCTTTTAATCCTTATTGTCCTTTAGACGAAGACATTAAGAAATATAAAAAATTAAAATTAGAATATAAAACATATATTGAGGATATGTTTTGTAAGGGACAATTGTTTATTGATACTAAAGAAGTTCGTGAAATAAAAAAATCATATGAAAAATATATCAATAAATCAGAAGGAATGAATACGAAAAAAGTGGCTGTTGTTGCTGTAGGAACTATTGCTTTTGCTGCTGTTACAGGTGGAGTAGCCCTTGCATTTGCACCAGAAATAGCTGTTGCACTTTTCGGTGGCGCATTTCCAGCATTACATGGAGCTGCTCTTGTAAACGCAAGTTTGGCTTTAGTTGGTGGAGGTTCTCTAGCTGCTGGTGGATTTGGAATGGCAGGAGGAACCTTTGTGATTGCTGGTGGAGGAGCATTAATAGGATTAGGAACAAGTGGATTAGCAACAAGCGCTATTTCTTTACTTTCATCTCCTAAATATATTGAAGTAGATAATGCAAAATTATTGGTAAAGTGTGAAGTAATTCTTTTGGAAAAATATGGAAAAATTAAAGAAGTTAAAACACTGCAAAAAATCTTAGAAAATGATATTGATAGTTATCAATTGCAATTAAAGCTCTTAAAACAAAAAGGAAAACAATCAAAAGATAAAAAGAAAATTATTAATAACTTAGAAAAAAGTATAAAGAATTATGAATTAACAAATAATAATTTAAAGAAGATGATAAAGAAATATAAAGGGTAAAATCATGAAAAATGTGAATAAAATGATTGTTTTATTATTGGCTATTTCATTAGCTGGATGTTCTACAAATCAAATAATTGAAGAAAACTCAGAAAATATTGTAAAAGAAAAAAATAAAGAGATTAACGAAATTCAAGAAGAAATTTCAGAAAAAAAAGATGACACATATATTGATTCTATTTTAGAAAATAAGGAAGAATTAGAAGTCAATGAAGTGCTAAATGATAAGCAACTTAATTCCATTGCTATGCTAAATTATTTGGCGGTAACTTCACAAAAAATTGATGATTCAAAAAATAATCGTCTATATTTAGAAGAAGTATATAACCTTCTTATGGATAATATTAACCCAGATAAAATTGATATAAATACAGAAGATCGCGTTATAGATTTATTAGATACTATTTATCAATATCGACTAGTGGATAAAAAGAGGGAAAGGTTAGATTATATTTATAATCAATATAAAGCAATGGCAATAAAAGAAGCTATGCCTAATCCTATGTTGGTTTTAAGTGCAGCATCAACTCTAGATTGGAAAAAATTCGCAGGAACTGTATTAATTATGGCAGTTGATTCATATAACAATTATGATACATATAATAAAGAATTAGATTTGGATTATTTAAAAGATAATTGGGATTTGGAAGATGAAGAGGAAGAAACTTTTCATAAAAATAAAAAAAGTAGTTTTAAATATATGGTAGATATTGTTCAAGAAAATGATATTCCTGGTAACAAAACTTTAAACTCAGAATCTGTTGAAGCATTTTCGAATATTATCAACAAAGATAATAACATGAGAAAGATGCAATTCTTGGAAGAAGAACAAGAAACATATGAATTTTATGGGGAATATTGGCTTGAATTGGCAAAATGTTACTATGAAAATGAACAATATGACAGAGTATTAAATTGCATTGCAAAATATGATTCCATATATACTGGTATTTTTCGTAAAGACATAAACTATAGCGAGGTTATGCCGTTAGCAATTATTTCATCTTCATTTGTCTTAAATGAAGATGAGTATATTATAAAGGCAGAAGAATATTCAGAAAAAATACTAAAAAATACAAATGCTGATGAATGGGGTCTACGATATTTTGCTGCAGAAATATATATGGATTTATTTTCAAAAACAAATGATGTTTCATATTTAGAAAAGGCGTATAAAATTGTATTAAATAATGTAAATTATTTAGTAGACGAACAATTAGAAATAAATAAAATTTATCTTTCAGATGTTCAAGAGATTAAAATATCCGATCAACAAAAAAATTCAATGGATAGAAAAGAATTAAGTCAAGAAAAGAAACGGGTGAATAGTTATAATAAGCAATTGAAAGAAACAAGAGAGACAGAATTATTGGATATTTATGAACCTTTGATCCTGAATTGTGATTTGTTGTTTGGACTAGCTGAGGAATTAAATATTTCAGAAGCAGAAAAAAGTAAAATTGAGCAAATTTTACAAACAGATTCAAATGGTGTGTTTTTATCTAAACCAATTAATGATAGATATTCATTTGGAAACGTTAGTGATTATTCGTTAATATTAGAGAAAAATAAAATTTATGTACCATTAAATTTGTTAACAAATGATTCAAATATTGTGTTGACAATAACAAATGGGAATTCATCAAAAACCATAAAAGATTTACAAGTAAAAACTGTAAATAGAAATAAAAGTCACGATATCAATCAATTTCAAGCAGAAATAACAAGTGATACTTTAAAAGATATAAAATGGACAGAAAATACAAAAGTAAATATTCAAATATTTAATGGGAATTGTTATACGCCAATAGAAATAAATTTTAAAGTAAAAGAAATTAAAGAAAAATGGATTTTACCAAATGAAGTAGAGTTTGAGAAAGTATGAAAAAACACATAAGGATTATTCTTGTATTTTCTATCTTATGTTCGATTATTTCTTGTTCAAAAAGTTCTTCTTTCTCCATAAAATATTTAAATGTTGGACAAGGAGATGCAGCACTTATTGAATGTGATGGACATTACATGATGATTGATGGTGGACCAAGTGGATCTGAAATGGTTATTCGCTCTGTTTTAAGAGATAATAGTGTCAAAAAGTTAGATTATTTGATTATTTCACATGCTCATAAAGATCATTATTATGGAATAAGTGAAGTTATGAATAATGATTTAAAAATAAAGAAGGTTTTATGCAACACAAATTATTCAGAAAATGCTTCATTTGATGTATTTAAAGACAGACTTAAAAAAGATATTATTATTCCTGAAAAAGGAAAAAAATATAAATTTGGTTCTGCTTTAATAAACATTATTCTCGTTGGAAATCCTAAAAAAAATAAAAATGATTCAATTGTATTAACTATTGAATATAGTGATAAAGTATTTTTATTTACGGGAGACATGTCTGTGGATCAACAGACAGAATTTTCTAATAAATACTTTGATGATGAACATTTTGAATGTGATATAATTAAAATTCCTCATCATGGATCAATAAATGACGATGAAAAAACATCAAGCGCATTTTTGGATTCTGTAAATGCTAAATATGCAATTATTTCGGCAGGAGAACAATATAATCACCCCAACAAAAAAATGATTGATATGTTAGATCAAAGTAAAACAAAATACTATATAACTAAGGAAGTGGGAAATATTGAAGTGACAGTAAATAATGGTTTATTAGAAATAAAAACAAATAAATATTAGTGTTTTTTGTGTAATCAATCAATTAATTTATATAACTTGATGATTACAAAATTCTAATCAACGGTATAAAAATAGTATTGCAGTGTAACAAATATTTGAGGATATGATTATGAAAAGTAAAATTAATGGAATAAAACATGCAAAAAAAATTGTAAATAATAAATTAGAAGAAATTAAAGATTCTGTTGTTGAAGTAACTCCAAAAGCAAAAGAAAAAGCAATTCAATTTGCAGAAAATACACAACAAGCAATTGTAGAAGGGGCCAATGATTTATCTGATAAAGTTCAAAAAGAAATTATAGAATTTAATAGAAGAAATAATCATCCTGTTTTCAGTAAAGAAGATATTCGCAGTGAAATTAAACCTTCAATGATTCGTATTATTCCATCCGATAAAAGAAAAAATTTAATTGGGTGTGAACATGCAATTGGTTTCACAAAAATCAAACCATTAAATATACTTGAAATGTATGTCAATAAAGTTAGTGAATTTGATTATACATTTTATCCATCAGCAGAAGATAGTATATACTACGTGGATCCATTTAATCCGAATCATTTTATAGATTTAGAATATTATTTTGCGATGGTTAAAAAAGCAAAAGTAAATGAATTAAAAAATATTGCTTTTTCATTAGGAGCCAAGCATTTTTCTGTTACTTTTAAAGTAGAAAGAGCGAATTTTGTTAAAAAGAAAGTAGAAGGATCACATAAAAAGGAAGCTAAAATTGAAAAGATAAAGGTCCAAGAAAAAGAAGAAGCTAAATATCAATATGGAAAAGATGATTATGAAAGTATTGAGATTGGTGCAGAAATGTATCTAAATGGTGGAGAACCACAAATGCCTGAACTACAGTATTTTAAAAATGATGAAGATATAATTTCTTTGATTAATATGAGAATGAGTAAAATTAATCCTATTCATTCAATGAGTTATGACTTAAAATATAGTAATTCATCTCAAATAAATCAGAATATTGCTATAAAAATAGACGAAGCTTTATCTCAATTTAAAATGTCTGGAACACTTAGTGCATTAGAACAAGTTAAAAGAGAGCAAAGAACAATAATGAATTATAAAATTGATTTTTAACAAAAAGAAATACAAGTTACTGAGCTTGTATTTTCTTTTTTTATATAGTGATATAATCAAATCAAAGAAAAGAGAGTGGATTATGAATCAAGACGAATTAATGGAAATTATTTTTTATCCTGGATTAGATGAATTAGATGAAAAAGATAAATATACCAGGGTATCCTTATCTGAATTATCCGATTTAGGTTTTATGATTACTCAATTATATACAACAATATCGGCAAATTCACTAGCACAGACAGATGGAATCTATAAAGCAATTATTCCTCCTGGTACTCATTTAGCAAAGCTAAAAGAAAAAGCTGGATATATTTCAACTTTAATTGATGAAAATGGAATTGCAGGTCAAGCGCAATTAATTCCAATTGATGAATTTATTGGAAAAGGCAAGTCTATTGATTTAACAATGATTTGTACAATGGCAATGTTAATGAATTTAGATCAAAAATTAAATGAAATACAGGAAACACAACAAAACATATTATCAACGATAGAAACACAGGAACACAGTCAAATTAAAGGAAACATCAAGATGTTGTTTGATGTTATTTCAAATTTAAAATATAGATACCAAGACCAAGTCTATAAAAATGACTATAAAACAAAAGCCATTGATATTAAACAAGATGCATATCAAAATATTGAAAAATATAAAGAACGTATTTCAATTCAATTAAATAAAAGAAAAGGACTTCACATTAGTTCACTTGAAACAAATAAAGAAACCATTGAATTAGTTAATCAATTTCAATATTATCGTCTAGCTATTTATATGTTTAGTTATTCATTATATGTAGAAACACTATTGGCTGATAATTATGAGACCAATGTGATTGAAAATGCGCTGATGCAAATTCGTCAATATAATATGGAATATCGAAAACTATATACAGAAACATATAATTATTTAAAACAATTTGCACAGTCTTCTCTGGACTTAAAAGCCATTCAATCTTTGGGTAAAGTATCTAAAAAATTAGGGAAATCAATGGAGAAAATTCCTGTAATATCCAGAACACCAGTAGATGAATTTTTGATTTCATTAGGAAATGGAGTTAAATCGCTTCCAAATGATTTTATTGATAAATTGATGGAAAAATTTAGATTGTACAAAGATTTAAATATTTTAGAATTTGCTCAACAATTTCGAAAATTGGAACAAATATATAATCAGGAAAATGAATTTTTGATGGATCATGAATCAATTTATATTCCAAATTCAGAATTATCATAGAAAGAATATCAATTATGAATAACTTTGATTGGAATGGAAACAATAGAAATGATGTATTTGATGAATATATGGACTATACAATAAGTAATGAAGAAAATAATAATCATTCAATAAAACCATCTAAAAAACATACAAATATTTCATTAACAAGAATATTGATTTCGATTGGATTATGCATATTCGCATTATCTACACCATTTATATTCAAAAACCACCCATTTCTTTGTTCCATCTTTATGATTGGTGTTCCATTCATTTGTATGAAAATATTGAATGGATAAGATGGCTGCCGTATATTAATAACTTATAAGATTATCAATTGTTTTAGACGGTAGTCTTTAATGAATCAGGTTCTCCAAAATAGCGAAACGCAAGGGCTGCTACCCTTGCGTTTCTTTTTTTGTATTAGGTTCTCTTCTGAACATTCATAGTATAAACTAGATTTTTTTAAATTTCAATGATTAAAAAATGTGGATATCTCATTTATATGTATAATTATCTGGTTTTTGTTATAAATAACATATCTATTATAAAAAATAAAACAAAAACAGTATGGAATGTAAGGAATAAATAATTTTTAATCTGTATAATTAATTTTGCACAGGAATGTGTGCTATTAAGGAGAACTCTTATGGAACAACAGAAAAATATTCTGGAGAACCACTCATGAATTGAGAAGGGGGGCTACCGTATATAGAATATCTAGTTATTCTGTATTTGATTCTTATAATAACTTATAAGATTATCAACTGTTTTAGGCGGTAGTCTGTAAATCTTTAGGTTCTCCAAAATAGCGAAACGCAAGGGTAGCAGCCCTTGCGTTTCTTTTTTCTTTAGGTTCTCTTTTGAACATTTATAGTATAAACTAGATTTTTTAAAATTTCAATGATTTAAAAATGTGGATATCTCATTTATATGTATAATTATCTGGATTTTGTCACAAATAACATATCCAATGTAAAAAATAAAATAAAAGAGTATGGAATGTAAGGAATAAATAATTTTTAATCTGTATAATTAATTTTGCACAGGAATGTGTGCTATTAAGGAGAACTCTTATGGAACAACAGAAAAATATTCTGGAGAACCACTCATGAATTGAGAAGGAGGGCTACCGTATATGGAATATTTAGTTATTCTGTACTTGATTCTTATAATAACTTATAAGATTATCAGCTGTTTTAGACGGTAGTCTATCCATCAAATTTTCAGGTTCTCCATAATAGCGAAACGCAAGGGCTGCAACCCTTGCGTTTCTTTTAATTTCAGGTTCTCTTTTGAACATCTATAGTATAAACTAAATAATTTTTAATTTCAATGATTTCGATTGTTCTATAAATAATCTAAATTTTAATAAGCGTATTTATTTTTCTTTTTATGGAATGTGATATAATGAACAAAGTTTAAAAAGGAGAAATTCTATGGATATTGAAAGTCAATTAGTTATTTATGATTGTCCAAAATGTGAAGGTGCTGCTTTATTAGAAGAAGAAGGAAATAGTTATTATGTAACTTGTATGGATTGTGGGTGTCATTCCGTTAATGTGAATTTTAAAACAGATGATGAGAGATTGGATGCAGCTAGACGTACAGTTGAACTATGGAATAAAGGAAAAGTCATTAAATTAGAACCAGGAGAATAGTTTTCTATTCTCCTTTAGTATTTACAACATTCATATACAATTTTTGCGATTTCTTTTTCATCGCTTTGACAGTCTTCTTGTACCCAGGCTTTGAATACATTGGTAAAAGAGGCTTCATAGGCAATGATGCGATAGCGTATAAGGATTTCGTCTGTAATGCCTTTTTGATGAAAATATGGAATTAAATTTGTTTTTAATTCATTATATCCTTTTTGAATAGGAAACACTCGATCATTGATATAGAAAAAAATTTTATAAAAGTTTTTATTCTTTTTGACGTTTTTCGCAAAAGATACATAAAAATTATAATTCGCATTGACAATGGCTAAAGGAAAATCTTTTAGAAAGTCTTGATACACATGGTCTTGTGCTTCATTGAATAGGTCTTCTAAAGATTCATAGTGTTCATAAAAAGTAGATCGATTAATTTGAATGTTTTTACAGATTTTTGAAATTGATGGAATGGTATCATTTTCAATTTCATGAAATAATTCATCTAAAATTTTTTGATGTGTTTGTTCATATTGTTTGTTCTTTTTTTTATTCATAAATCCAACACCTATTGTATTTTTGTGGTTCTTTTCCAAATTGTAGTCTGAAATAATAAAAATGTAAAGGAGGTCTTGTTTATGAACAGACTAGAAAATCGTGTTTTTATTATTACTGGTGCCGCAAGTGGAATGGGTCAAGTTACTACGGCTAAATTTATTTCAGAAGGTGCAAAAGTTATTGCTGTTGATATTAGTGAAAAAGTAATGGATATGTGGAAGGAACAAGAAAATGTAATGCCAATTGTTGTGGATGTAACAAAATTAGAAGACATTCAAAATCTCATAAAAAAGACAAAAGAAACATTTGGAAAATTAGATGGTGTATGCAACATTGCCGGTATAAATGATTTAAGTTATCCATTATTAGAAACAGACGACCAAAGATGGGATAAAGTCATGGAACTGGATTTGAAAGCGCCTTTTAGAATTTTAAGAGAAGCCATTCCATTAATGATTGAAAACGGATCAGGTGCAATTGTCAATATTGGATCGTATGCAGCAATTCGAGGAAACCATGGACCAAGTTATACAGCCGCTAAAGCAGGATTATCTGGATTGACAAAATCCATTGCGTTTAGCTATGCCAAACATAATATTCGCTGTAACATCATTCATCCTGGAGGATGTGCAACACATTTGACATTAGGTGGATTGGCTTATCATCCAGCTCAAAATGATTTATCAAATTTGATTAAAGCTATGCCCGTAAAATCATTCAATACACCAGATCATATTGCGGATGTATGTTGTTTCTTATGTTCGGACGAAGCAAGCTGGATCAATGGAGCTGAAATTAGTGTAGACGGTGGAATGTGTACTTGTTAGAAGAATAAAATCTTTTCATTTTATGTTTCTTTTACTACAATGAAGTAGGGTGATACTTTGAAAAAGATTTTAATTGTCGCAACTGGTGGAACAATTGCTGGAACAGGCCAACACGGAAAAACAGTGGCTTATCATGCTGGAGAAATTAGTGTAGAACAAATCATTGAATCGATTCCTTCGATTCAGAATTTAGCTAATATTCGTTCGTATCAATTGTTTAATATAGATTCCAATGAAATGGATGAAACCCATTGGATACAGTTATCCAATACAATAAATACGATTGTAAAGGAAGAAGACATTGATGGCATTGTTATTACACACGGAACCGATTTAATTGAAGAAACGGCTTATTATTTAAATTTAACAATCAATACAGATAAACCAGTTGTTTTAACAGGTGCTATGCGTCCAGCAACGGCTACAAGTGCTGATGGTCCTTTTAATCTATATCAAGCCGTTAGCTTAGCAGCCCATGATTCTTCTTATAATAAAGGCGTTATGGTTTTGTTTTCAAGTACAATTTATGCAGGAAGAGATATCTATAAAATCAATAACTATAAAATAGATGCTTTTGGACAAAAAACATCGGGTTGTTTAGGTTATATGCAAGATGAAAAAGTATATTTCTTTTCCGATATTAATAAAAAACACACCAATCAATCTATTTTTGCCAAAGAATATAAAACACTACCCAAAGTCGCCATTGTATATTATTACGGTGGAGCACCTGTTTCGATTTTATATGATGCTGCAAAAGAAAACCAGGGAATTGTCATTATTGGATCTGGAAGTGGAAACTATAATAAAGCATGGCTGAAAGCCATTAATGAATTATCACAAAAAGATATTGTTTTTGTTCGTTCTTCTCGTGTAAGCGAAGGCATCGTATTTGATGATGAAATTTTTGATCCACTTCATAATTGTATTCCTGCTAATACGTTATCTGGTGCCAAGGCAAGAATTTTATTGATGTTGTCTTTAACACAGACAAATAAAGTAGATGAAATCAAAAAAATATTTGAAGACTATTAAAATATATTGCATTCAAAATAAAAATTGACTACAATAGGAATATGCAAAGAGGCAGTTTAGAACAACTGTCTTTTTTTTTTTTGGAGGAAAGAATATGAACTTTTTTGAATTAATCATTGATAGCTTTCCAACCTATATTGCTGCCTTTGTGATGACACTAAAACTCGCCCTATTGTCTTTGTTTGCAGCCTCATTTATTGGAATCATCTTTGGACTCTTTAAAATCAGTCACAATAAATTTTTACGATTCATTAGTAATGTCTACATTGAAATCATTCGAGGAACCCCGTTAATGGTTCAAATCTTTGTTGTATATTTTGGAATTGGATCCGCTATTCCAGGCTTTAGCTGGAAAAACATTGGAGGTGCCTTTATGGCTGGTGTTGTAACCTTAACCATAAATGCAGGAGCTTATATGGCAGAAATTGTACGAGGTGGAATTGAATCCGTTGACAAAGGACAAATGGAAGCTGCTCGTAGTTTAGGCTTATCTTATGGGCAAACAATGATCCATGTCATTTTGCCACAAGCTATTCGAACCATGCTTCCATCTATTATTAATCAATTTATTATTTCACTAAAAGATACGTCTCTTATTTCCGTAATAGGTGTTCGTGAACTTACAAACAATGGACGAATTATAACATCGACATCCGCAAACCAGGTATTGCCGCTATGGATTATTGTCGCTCTATATTATTTAATAGCTTGCTTTGTTCTTTCAAGAATCGCAAGAATCGTAGAAAGGAAGTTATCATATGGACGAAAAAATTAGAGTGGAACATCTAAAAAAACACTTTGGAGACCTTGAAGTATTAAAAGACATTAATATTCAAATTCAAGAAGGTGAAGTGGTTTGTGTGATAGGACCATCGGGTTCTGGTAAATCAACGTTTTTAAGATGTTTAAATGGATTAGAAGAAATTACAGATGGAACTGTCATTGTCAATGGACAAGACATTACAAATCCTAAAATCAACATTAATAAAGTACGCGAAAACATTGGAATGGTTTTTCAACACTTTAATTTATTTCCTCATAAAACGGTTCTTCAAAACATTATGATGGCTCCTGTTTTATTGAAAAAATACAATAAAGAACAAGCCAGACAAAAAGCTATGGAATTACTAGAACGCGTAGGCTTGACTGAAAAAGCAGATGTGTATCCAGCTATGTTATCGGGTGGACAAAAACAAAGAGTTGCCATTGCCAGAGGCTTAGCCATGAATCCATCTATTCTTTTATTTGATGAACCAACCAGTGCATTGGACCCAGAAATGGTAGGAGAAGTACTACAAGTTATGAAAGAACTAGCGGATTCTGGTATGACAATGGTTGTTGTTACGCATGAAATGGGTTTTGCGCGTGAAGTTGGAACACGTGTCATCTTTATGGATGGTGGTTATATAGTGGAACAAGGAAGTCCAGAAGAAGTATTACTGCATCCAAAAGAAGAAAGAACCATAAATTTTTTAAACAAAGTATTATAGGTATTTACATTTGTGAATACAAATGTCAAGGGAGGAATAAACTATGAATTTGACAAAAATTTTTAAAGGTATGGTAGCTGCAACAATGGCATTTTCATTAGTAGCTTGTTCAAGCTCATCAGGTGAAGACCAGGAAAAGGTGTACAAAATTGGAACAGACATTACGTATGAACCATTTGAAATGGAAGTGGATGGCCAACAAGTAGGAATTGATATTGACTTAGTCAATACCATTATGGAAAACCAGGGCATTAAAATTGAATGGGAAGTATTAGGATTTGATGCCGCAGTTACAGCACTTGAATCCAAAGAAGTCGATGCTGTTATGGCTGGTATGACAATTACAGAAGAAAGAGCCCAAAAATATGATTTCTCAGATCCTTATTATGATACAGGAGTTGCCATTGCGGTTCAATCTGATAGTGATATTAATTCAATTGATGATCTTAAAGGAAAAACAATGGTTGCTAAGAGTGGAACAAAAGGATATGACTATGCATCCAGCATTGCCGAAGAATATGGATTTGAATTAACTGTTGTTGAACAAACAACAATTATGTATGAAATGGTAAAAAATGGTGAAGTTGATGGATGTTTTGAAGATATTCCAGTTGTTGGATATAAAATTGCCAGTGGACAAGTGGATTTTAAAATCATTCATGAAGATCCAAATGGACAATATGGTTTTGCAGTCTTAAAAGGAGAAAACCAGGAATTATTAGATGCTTTTAATAAAGGATTAGCTGAATTAAAAGAAAACGGTGGATACGACGAAATCGTCAACAAATATATCGCAAAATAAAATGAAATCTCCATCCTGAAATATGGATGGAGACTTTTTTTTATTCAACTGAATACGTAAAAACTTGTTCAAGAATGGGACTAGCCATCCAATCACCATAATTACTGACAGTAAATGGCATATCAATTGTCGAAATCGATTCAATATTATTTTCTTCTAATAAATCACTTGACCAGAAAACTTCACTATACGCTTTTTTATGAGCCGGAACATTTTTAGCCCAGAAAGGATCGGCCATATAACCATTAACAGAAGCATTTTCAATGGAATACATTAAATTCTGATCCGTCTTATTTTCTAAATAAAACCGAAGCGTATAACCATAGAAACCATTTTCATCTACAGAGTCAATTAAAATCGTAACTTGATCATTGTCCACAAAAACAATATCACTTTCTTTTCCTTTACGAATCAAAGTTTCTTCATTTTCCTGTCCATACGGATATAAAGTAAATTCTTCAACAACATATGGATCTAGACTCCAATCTTCACTATTAGAAATACGAATCGTAAAAGTAATATTTGAAACAAGATCAATACCATCGTCTTTTAAAGTAGAAGGAAAAGAAATAGTTTCATTGGCTTTCATTCCACTAGTTACTTCATCTGCCCAGAAAGGATCTTCCATCATTCCATTTATAGAAGCATCTTCAATGGAAAACATTAATGTCATATCACTTTTGTTTTCCAAAGTCACTTTCATTGTTCCATCTTTTTCAATGGAATTTACAGTAAAAGTGGCATAGTCATTATCAACTAAAGTTGTTGATTCAAAAGAAATATTCATTTTTTTTGTTTCTTTTGTCTGTGGCTTTGATTCAGAAGATGATTCATTTTCACTTGCACAAGCACATAAACCAAATACTAATAAACCACTCAATAAAAATTTTGAAATTCGTTTCATCTCTATCTCTCCTTTTTCTTTTACTATAAAATTCAAATTGACATTATCATTGTCATAAACATATATTTATAAGAAAAAAGCATTGCGCCACTAATGGCGCAATAATGGCGCAATGAAGAGAATAAAATAAGAATTTACAGAAAGTGAAAATACGAGTAATATAGAAAATGTGCCTAAGATTAGGGAAAAATTTACAAAATATGGGAAAATAAAAAGCCTTCGTTTGAAGGCTTATAAACAAAAGTGGCGTCCTGGAAGGGATTCGAACCCCTGACCGTGCGCTTAGAAGGCGCATGCTCTATCCAGCTGAGCTACCAGGACAACACATGTATTATAACAAATCAAAAATAAATTTCAAGGATAAGGATGAAAAAAATGAATGAAATCGAAGAAAGAAAAGGATATGCATTTGAAGGATGGTATATTGATCCTGAATATAAAAAAAGATTGAATCCAGGTGGTATATTACCCCATGAACTCACTTTATATGACAAATGGACATTGATTGAATACGATGTTACTTACCAACTCGATGGAGGACAAA
Source organism: Floccifex sp. (assembly GCF_051873555.1). GTDB lineage: Bacteria > Bacillota_I > Bacilli_A > Erysipelotrichales > Erysipelotrichaceae > Floccifex. The sequence goes on from NZ_JBJEEY010000171.1 coordinate 15,242, forward strand.
ACCATGCTATGAATCCAGATAAAGTGACTATTGAATCTGGATTCATAAAATTATATCCAGCTTATAAAAAAGGAATGCTCTTTAAATGCTGGACACTGAATGGAAAAGTTACAGACATTATTCCTGCTCAAATCTATGAACCTATTTGTTTAGTTGCACATTATCAGCCTTTTTTTACAGTTCACTTTGAAACAAGAGGCGGAGGCATGATTGAAAATAAAAAAGTCAATGAACAAGGAAAATTAGAGGAATTTCGTCCTCCAATGAAACTAGGCTATGAATTCGAAAACTGGTATTGGGATGTCAATTGCCAACATGTATTTACTTTTGACCAAACAATTCCAAAATCATGTATTCTTTATGCCAACTGGAAAGTAAAACAATACCAAATTACGTATAACACCAATGGAGGAACTTCCTTTCGAAGCAATCCTAAATCCTATACATATTTTGATGACATTATTCAATTGAAACCCGCTTTTAAAAAAGGATACCGCTTTATAGGATGGTACGATACAAGAGGAAACAAACAAAATACAATTCTTCCTTATTCCATTGGAGACAAAACCTTTATTGCGCATTTTGAAAAAATAGAACCAAAAAGAAAGTAGGATCAGACATGCAGGAAAATATATTGGGATATGAAAAAGAATCAAAATTATTAAGAAAATTTGCGATTCCTTCCATTATTTCAATGGTTGTAAGCTCCCTTTACAACATTGTAGATCAAATCTTTATTGGAAAAGGAGTCGGATATTTAGGAAATGCCGCCACCAATGTTGCCTTTCCACTCGTAACGATTTGTATGGCCATTTGTTTAATGATTGGAATAGGAACGGCTTCTCGTTTTTCCTTAAACATTGGTGCAAAAAAATATGACAAAGCCAAAGAAGTAGCTGGAAACGCCATTGTTTTAACACTATTAGCTGGTCTTCTTTATTTTGTGATTGTGCAAGCCTTTTTACCATATTTTTTAAAAGCCTTTGGAGCAACGGATACAATTATGGAATACGCCATGATATATACACGCATCACAACATTTGGAATTCCTTTTTTAATGGCATGTAACGTTTCATCGAATTTAATACGAGCCGATGGAAGCCCCAAATACTCTATGATGTGTATGGTAATCGGAGCTATTATCAATACGATACTTGACCCCATCTTTATTTTTATTTTTCACATGGGCGTAGCTGGAGCAGCCTGGGCAACCATTATAGGACAAATTATTTCGGCAATTGTTGCCGTTGCTTATTTATTTCATTTTAAAAATATAAAATTAGAAAGAAAAGACATACGACTATCCAAAGAAAATACATTGAATTGCTGTGCTATAGGAATGTCAAGTGGCATTAATCAATTAGCCATTTTATTGGTACAAATCACATTAAATAATTCCTTGACCTACTATGGACAATATAGCATCTATGGAGCCGATATTCCTCTAGCAGCTTGTGGAATTGTAATGAAAGTCAATAGTATTTTATTAGCCTTTATTATTGGAATATCTCAGGGTATGCAACCCATTGCCGGATTTAATTACGGCGCTAAAAAATATGATCGAGTACGAAAAATATTATTATTGTCTTTAGGTGTAAACTTTGTGATTTCGATGATTGGATGGAGCTTGTTTCAATTTAAGACTGATTTAGTTTTATCAATTTTTGGAAGCCAGGATGGATTATATTTTGACTTTGCGAATCAATTTATGAAAATCTTTTTAGCTATGTGCTGTTTAAATGGCTTTCAAATTATTTCATCAGGATTCTTTTCATCCATTGGAAAACCCATAAAAGGAATGATACTCTCACTGACAAGACAAGTTCTATTTTTAATTCCATTGTTGCTGGTTTTAGGCTATTTCTATGGAATTGAAGGCATTATGTATTCCGCACCCATTAGCGATTTCATATCCTTTATTGTTTCTGTCATATTCTTATACAAAGAAACAAGAAATTTAAAACAAATGCATGAAACCACCATGGACTTTCATTGATTATTGAAAAAGGTTATGTTAAAATATCATGTACGCTAGGAGGCAAAGTGAATTCATATTATCAATCCCTGATACAAGAAATTGAAAAATTAATACATGAATCGCAATTCTCACTTGCGTATGAATTAATTCATCAGGAATGTTCTATGCCTTATGTTCCACAAGACATAATGGAAAAATTAGAAGAATATCAAAAAGAGGTTCAGTTTCATCTTCATAGTTCCTTAAAAAAAGTGGATGACGAAAAAATCATGCAATGGATTCATGGAACACCTGCTCAACAAGAAAAAGCAGTGAGTGAATTATTGAATCTAAATCTAAGAAATTATGAAGAAGAAGTTCAATCTGTATTTGATTCTAATATTCTGGATGAATTCAAAGGAGAATTAATTGAAGCCCTAATGGAACAAAAAATTGATACTCCCTATAAAATATTAAAAAACGGATTTGAGATTACTTTTATTCCAAGTAGTATCTTAACAACTCAAGAAGATAAAACTTTGATACAAACCAAAGAAATCTTATATGAATTGTTATCCAATGACAATCCATCTTTTTATCAGTTTTGCTTACGCTTACTACAACAAGAAGTATTGGAAATGCGCCCCTTTGATTTTAGTGACATTGACAGCTATTCATTAGCGAAATCCATTATTCGCTTAGTCATGGACGCTTTTGGACAATCCGAAGAATTTTTCGCATTTATGAAAATGAAAAACTTAGAAGAAGTGGATGAATATCCATTATTGATCGAAAGACGAGGAGAAAACGATGCAAAGTAGTTGGACATTAAAAGAAAACTCAACTGGAGAATTAGTTGTTACAGTTGATGGAGATGCTTGGAAAAAAGCACAAAGCAAAGTATTAAAGAAAGTAAAAAATCAAGTAAATTTTAAAGGATTCCGTAAAGGACAAGTACCTGATTCTATTATTCGTAAACAATTTGGAAAAGAATATTTATTTGAATTAGCTGCTGAAGAAGTTGCTAATGATGCATTAAAATCTGGTGTAGACGAAAATAAATTAGTATTAGTGGATCGTCCTTTATTAGATGTTAAAAACGCAAATGAAACAAGTGTTGAATTAGTATTTAATTGTACAGTTTCTCCAGAAGTAACTTTAGGAGAATATAAAGGATTAGATATTCATAAAGCAGAAGTTACAGTAACAGATGAAGACGTTGAAAACGAAGTGAAAGCTGTACAGGAACGCTATGCTGACTGGGTATTAAAAGAAGAAGGACAAGCTGCTGAAAATGGCGATCAAGTTGTGATTGATTTTGTTGGAACAAAAGATGGTGTTGAATTTGAAGGTGGCGCTGGAAAAGAATATCCATTGGAATTGGGATCTAATTCATTTATTCCAGGATTTGAAGATCAGTTAGTGGGTGTAAAAACAGGAGATGAAAAAGATGTTGTTGTTACATTCCCAGAAGATTATCAAGAAGAAAGCTTAGCGGGACAAGAAGCTGTTTTCAAAGTAACGGTTCATGATATTAAGGCAAAAGAATTACCTGAAGTTAATGATGAATTGATTCAAAAATTAAAATTAGATGGTGTTGAAACGGTTGAAGCATTTAAAGAAAATAAACGCACTGAATTATTGAATCGTAGAGAAAAACAAGCAGATGAAGAATTTGAAGCTAATTTAATGGATAAAATCATGGAAGATTCAAAAGTTGATATTCCTTCTGTTATGATTCAAAATGAAGTAGAGGGCATGTATGAAAACTTCACTCGTCAAATGCAAGGATCTGGCTTTACAGCTGAACAAATCTTACAAGCTACAAATCAAACAGAAGAAGGCTTAAAACAAACTTTCATTCCTGAAGCACAAAAGAAAGTATTATCAACTTTGGTATTAGATGCTATTGTTGAAAAAGAAAACATTGAAGTTTCAGATGAAGAAGCTGAAACAGAATATACTTCAATGTCTGAACAATATGGAATGCCAGTTGAACAAATCAAATCCATTATCAATATTGATAATATCAAAGCTGATTTGGCAACTCGTAAAGCATTAGACTTGATTAAAACAAGTGTAAAATAATAAAATGAATGAGCAATAAAAAAGGCGCCTGGCGTCTTTTTTAGAAGAAAGGAAGGAATATTTATGTCAATGCAATATCCTTTAATTTGTACTAGAGGCGTCATTGTATTTCCAGGACAAGAAATTGTCATCGATGTTGGACGAGAAGCATCTTTAAAAGCTATCGAAAATTCACAAGACAATTATGAATCTAAAGTCTGTCTATTTTCACAAAAATTGATGCAAACCGATATTCCCACAATTCAAGATATTTATACGACAGGGACTTTATGTGAAATTCGTCACATTCGTCGTTTCGATAAATTTTTACGTATAAAATTCAGAGGAATTGATCGTGTTGCATTGGATGCATGGAATAATGGATCTTTATCTGATATGGCCTCTGTTTCTATTTTAAAAAGTATTCCACAAGACGAAATGGAAGAAACGGCATTGATTCGAATGATTGCCAAGAGCTTTGATGCCATGGCCAGTGCTGAAAAATTTTTCTCAAAAGAGTTAATGCTGGAATTATCAAAGGGAATGGGAGCTCAGGCATTGACGGATAAAGCCATTCAGGCGTTTCCTTTAACTGTAGAACGCAAACAAAAATATCTGGAAACACTGGGAATCAATGATCGATTGGAAATGTTATTACAAGATATTGAAAAAGAAAAGAAAATGACGGAAGTTGAACAAAAAATCAATGAAACCGTTAAAGAAAGAATCGATCAAAGTCAAAAAGATTATTATTTAAGAGAAAAGATGCACGCCATCAAAGAAGAGTTAGGTGACGTTGTTTCTCAAGATAAAGACATTGAAAACATTCGTAAACGATTAGAAGAAAATCCATATCCAGACTATATCAAAGAAAAAGTCAAAGATGAATTATCGCGATATGAAATGCTTCCAATGGCTAGTGGAGAAACAGGAATTATTAAAACATATATTGACTGGTTGATGGATCTTCCATGGTGGCAAGAAACTAAAGACAATGAAGACTTGAATTTGGCACAGTCTATTTTAGATGAAGATCACTATGGCTTAGAAAAAGTCAAAGAACGAATCATGGAATATTTAGCGGTCAAACAAATGACCAATTCCTTAAAAGCACCAATTTTATGTTTAGTTGGACCACCAGGTGTTGGAAAAACATCATTGGCTAAAAGTGTAGCCCGTGCATTAAATCGTGAATTCGTTAAAATTTCTTTAGGAGGTGTACGCGATGAAGCTGAAATTCGAGGACATCGTCGTACTTATTTAGGCGCTTTACCGGGTCGTATTATTCAAGGTATGAAAAAAGCCAAAGTTACCAATCCAGTATTCCTGATTGATGAATTAGATAAAATGGCCAGTGATTATAAAGGCGATCCAAGTTCAGCTATGTTAGAAGTCTTAGATCCAGAACAAAATTCTTTATTCTCGGATCACTACATTGAAGAAAGCTATGACTTATCGAAGGTATTATTTATTGCCACAGCCAATTATTTAGAAAACATTCCACCGGCTTTAAAAGATCGACTGGAAATTATTCAATTATCTAGTTATACCGATGTAGAAAAAATTAATATTGCCAAGGAACACTTGCTTCCAAAACAATTAAGTGAAAATGGATTAAAGAACTCTCAATTAAAAATCAGTGACGACATTTTATTATATTTGATTCGTTATTATACAAGAGAAGCAGGTGTTCGACAATTAGAACGTACAATCGCAACTATTTGTCGAAAAACTGTTCTTGCGATTTTAAAAGACGGAAAGAAATCTATTACTTTAACAAAGAAACTCATCAAAGAATGGCTGGGAAATGAAAAAGTAGATTATGGAAAAAAAGAAAAGAAAGACCAGGTAGGAACGGTTACAGGTCTAGCTTATACAAGTTTTGGTGGTGATATTCTTCAAATTGAGGCACAAAAATTTGAAGGAAAAGGTCAATTGATTTTAACAGGTCAATTAGGCGATGTTATGAAAGAAAGTGCCAGTATAGCCTTAGACTATGTAAAAGCTCATGCCAAAGAATTTGATATTGACGCAAAAATCTTTGAAAAAACAGATATCCATATTCACGTACCAGAAGGCGCTGTTCCAAAAGATGGACCAAGTGCTGGTGTTACAATGACAACGGCATTGGTATCTTGTTTAAATGGAAAACCAGTCAAAGCTAATTTAGCTATGACAGGAGAAGTCACATTGCGTGGAAATGTTCTTCCAATTGGAGGATTAAAAGAAAAATCATTGGCAGCTTATCGTTGTGGCATTGAAAATATTGTAATACCAAAAGACAATACCAAAGACTTAGACGACATTCCACAAGAAGTGAAAGACGCTGTGAATTTCATTCCCGTTCAAACATGTAAACAAGTATTACAAAACGCATTGGTTGCCTGATATGAAAAGTACATTTGTTACATCTGCTATCAATGCCAGTCAATGGCCTGATAGTCAATATCCCGAAATTGTTGTTGTAGGAAGAAGCAATGTTGGAAAGTCGAGTTTCATCAATGCACTTTGCAATCGAAAAAAATTAGCATATGTTGGAAATACACCCGGAAAAACAAGACTCATCAATTTTTTTGAAATCGATGAAAAATGGATGTTAGTCGATGTCCCTGGTTATGGCTTTGCTAAGATGTCAAAATCCATGTTGATTCAAATGGGAAATATGATGGAAGAATATTTTTCTCAAAGAAAACAACTAAAAGCTGTTATTTCTTTAGTCGATGCTCGACATGAACCTACAAAAGATGACAAAGAAATGATTGCTTCTTTAAAAGCAAATGAAATTCCAATTCTAGTGGTTGCCACAAAAATTGATAAAGTCAGCAAAACAAAGCGCATTAAAGCTTGTAAAACAATTAGTCAAGCACTGCAAATACCTTTAAAATCCATTTATCCTGTCAGTTCCACAGAGAAAACTGGATTTGAACAAGTCTTAGAAAAAATCTATGAAGTCCTGGAAATCTAGGACTTTTTTTGTGCTACAATACATTTAAAGGAGATTTATTTTATGAAACAATACGCATTTGGAATTGACATTGGAGGAACAACCATTAAAATGGGATTTTTCCATACAAATGGAGAATTAAAAGACGTATGGGAAATTCCGACTCGTTTAGAACAAGAAGGAAACTTAATTTTAGATGATATCCAAAATGCCATTCAAGAAAAACTAGAAAAAGAATCATTATCCATTGAAGACATTGAAGGCGTAGGAATGGGAATTCCAGGACCCATTGGAAGTGATGGAACCGTTTTTGGCTGCATCAATTTAGGATGGAAAACATTTAATGTATGCCAGACAATGGAAAAGAAACTCGGATGTAAAGTAAGAGCCGGAAACGATGCCAATGTAGCCGCTTTAGGAGAAATGTGGCAAGGCGGAGGAAAAGGAAAGAAAAGCATTGTCATGGTGACACTGGGAACTGGCGTTGGTGGTGGTGTTATCATCGATGGAAAAATTGTAGCAGGAGCCAATGGTGCTGGGGGAGAAATTGGCCATATTCCAACAAAACAAGGAGAAACGCAGCCTTGTGCATGTGGAAATTATGGATGTTTAGAACAATATGCATCCGCTAATGGATGGGTAAAACTCACAAAAAAATATTTAGAAGAACATAAAGACATTCCAAGTTCTTTGCATCAACTTGAAAACTTTACTACAAAAGACATTTGTAAAGCAGCACAGGAAAAAGATGTTATTGCTACAGAAATGGTTGAACAATTAGGACAGATGTTAGGGAAAGCACTGGCAACTATTGGTGTTGTTGTAAATCCAGAAGCTTTTATTATTGGTGGTGGATTATCCAATGCCGGGGCATTAATCTTGGATCCAATTCAAAAATACTACAAACAATATGCCTTCCATTCTATGGAAAATACAGAAATTAAAAAAGCAATTTTGTCCAATAATGCAGGAATCTATGGAGCCGTTAAATTAATTTTAGACTAAAAAAGGGGCTGTTACGAAATGAATAATTCGTAACTCCCTTTTTTTATTGCTTTTTTGGTTTTAATTTTGGGAAGGATTCTTTGATAACTGTCTCATCGGACAAGGTCCAATATTGTGATTTGATTTCATTTTTTTCATACAACGAAAACAATTTTCTGATGTTTCTTCCCAGACAGACAAGCATTATTTCACAATTTACTTTTTCTAGTCCTCTTCTACGAAAACGTAAATAGCCCATATTCTGTTTTACCTGTCCGAACGCTCCTTCAGCCTGTATGCTTCTGTTGACCCGGATTTCAATTCCTTTCCGGCTCAGGAGATTTTTTCTTGCCTCTTCTTTTAATTTTTCATATCCGACAATAAGCTCTACTTTTTTGAAATCGTCGTCTTTCTTTTTCATTTTCTCTTTGCATTTATATGCATAATCACAGGAATTACATCCACTGAATCTGTATAATTTTCCTTCTTTATTGCGCTGATGTTTTTTCGAATCAAATGGAACTATTTCCCCTTCTTTTCCTCCAAGACATATAAATCCATCTTTGTTTTCGTTCAGTTTATACATCTGCGGTCTCTTTCCTGTGGATTCTCCATTCCAGGATGTCATTTTGACATAATTTCCAATTTTTTTCTTTTTTAGAAACTTATAGTTTTCATAAATGCCATAACCTGAATCCGCGCATAGATTAGCTGGATAATTTCCATAGTATTTTTTGTATCTGGTCAGAAGCGGTATCATAGTATGATAATCTGTTCTGTCCTGAAATGTACCAAAAAAGGTGACTATTCCGCTTGAAACCATCAATTGTACATTGTATGCCGCATGCATATTGGTACCATGACCTGAATAATAGTCTGTTTTCAGAGCCATCGCTGTTGCATCATGATCTGTTTTATAATAGGAATTTCTTTTCTCTCCACAGATTTTTTCCTTTTCTTCATATTCCAACAGCTTCTTAAGATAGTTGTATCCTTCAATATATAGCTTCTGCTCCTTCGTTTTTCGTTTGCCTTTTCCTGTAGGAATATTTTCAATATCAACTTGATTTCTTTTTGCGAAGCTGTTGATTTTTTCAAAAAGAACATGTGACTTTATAAGTTCTTTAGATGCATATTTTTCATCTATTTTTATGAGATAACCTTTTATCTTAGCATCGAGCTTCTCATGGAATTTTGTAGGCTTCCATACAAATTTATATTTGTTGGCATTTGCCTCGAACTTGGTCCCATCCAGATACTGATCCGTTATATCAAGACCAAGCTCATCTATGATTGTCGATGTAACAGCAGCAAATAGTTCATAGGTATTGGGAAGAATAACTTTATTGATGAATTCACTGATGGTTTTATAGCTTGGCGTTTCCTGATCCATCAAGTACATCGTTCTCAGATCATATTTGCACATCTCTTCGATGTCTCTCAGTGTTGCCTTTTTGAAGGCAAAACAGAAAAGGATGAGACTGAAAAGATTGTAGGGATTGTGGCTGTTTCTTCCTTTGGTTTCGCTCTTGAAATTCATGTTTTTTATGATCATACCTGCTTTGGATTTTTCCAGTATGTACAGTAAAAAATCGATTTTTTTCAATTC
>NZ_JBJEEY010000172.1:0-24750 GCF_051873555.1 Floccifex sp.
TGTTGAAACCCCCATACCTTTATTAAAAGATATGGGGGTTTGTCAACACTCTGAGGCATCGCAAGATGCCTTTAGTCATAAAATACTTTACTTAAAAAATCTTTAGCACGATCACTTTGTGGATTAGAAAAAAAGGCTTCACTTGTATTTTCTTCCACAATTTCTCCTTGATCTAAGAAAACCACTCGTGTACCAACTTTTCGTGCAAAACCCATTTCATGTGTTACGACAATCATAGTCATTCCCTGTTTTCCTAAATCCTTCATAACTTCCAGTACTTCTTTGATCATTTCCGGGTCTAAAGCACTGGTTGGTTCATCAAACAACATTACTTCTGGTTCCATACAAAGCGCTCTGGCAATCGCTACACGTTGTTTTTGTCCTCCAGACAAATTATTGGGATAGGCATCTTTTTTATCTAATAAACCAACTTTTTCCAAATACTGTAGACTTACTTTTTCAGCTTCTTTGGTATCTTTTTTTAACACTTGTATTTGTGCTAAATTACAGTTTTCTAAGACTGTCATATTTGGAAATAAATTAAAATGCTGAAACACAAATCCCATTTTATTTCGTTGTTCTCGATATTTAGCTGGATTATTGATATTCATTTCTTCATCATCGATATAGATTTTACCTTGATCAATGATTTCCAATCCATGAATACAACGAAGTAATGTACTCTTTCCCGATCCACTTGGACCAATTAAAGAAACAATATCTCCTTTATTGATAGTTAAACTTACATCTTTGATGGCATGTAGTTTTCCAAAATTTTTTTGAATATGTTCCACTCTAATCACTGATAGCCAACCTCTTTTCTACTTTTGTTCCAATATAAGACACAACAAAGGTCATAATTAAATAGAAGATAGCTGCCAGCATATAAGGTGACATGACATCAAAATATTGAGCCCCTAATACTTGGGAGCTCTTTAATAATTCCACGGCTCCAATACAACTAATTAAAGAACTATCTTTAATCAATGTGATAAATTCACTAATTAGAGGTGGAATAATTCGCTTAAAAGCTTGTGGTAAAATGACCAGCTTCATAGCTTGCCAATTGGATAATCCCAATGTCTGACAAGCTTCCCATTGTCCTTTATCTACACCATTGATTCCAGATCGAATTAATTCAGTCTGATAGGCACCTGAGTTAATGCTCATCGCAATGATTCCAATTAAAATTGGATCAATTCGTAAGATTTTTCCTGTTAATGCTGTATAAAAAGATGGAATAACAGAGAAAATCATTAAGATTTGAAGCAATAAAGGTGTTCCACGAATGACTGTGACATATAAAGACGAAAGGAAGCGAGGTATAATGTGTTTACTTCTTCTACCGCTGGCTCCCAATGTCCCTAAAATCAATCCAATGAATAATGAAAGAGCGGCAATTGCCACTGACAAAAGCGCTCCTTTTCCCAGATAAAGAATATTTTCACTTGTAAATACTTTATCAAAGGCAACAAACATGTTTTATCCTTCCTTATTCACTGACAACTGGACTTAATTCATATTTTGCACATAAATCCGCATAGTCATCACTTGCCAAGAATTTATCGATGCATGTATTGATTAAATCAATGATTTCTGTATTTCCTTTTTTCGCAATGACAAAGTTTTGTTCATCTAATAAAGCAGTTTCTAACATAATGAAATCACTGTTATTAACATAGTTTTTCGCAACACCTGAATCCACAATAGCTGCATCGTATTGATGAGCTGCTAAAGCATTCATAATATCTTGTACGCTTTTTAAACCAGAAACTTTTGCATCTTTGACTTCATTGGCAGCTTTTTCTCCTGTTGAACCCGTTTGTACGGCAATACTTTTTCCTTCTAATTGATCAATTGAAGTAATTTCTGAATCAGCTGGTAAAATCGCAACCTGGCTAGATCCTAAATATGCTTTTGACCATTCTACTTCACGTTGAGAATCATAAGAGAATCCAGAAATACCTAAATCAATTTGATCACCTTGAATTTGTGTAATGATATTATCGAAATCCATTTGTTTGAATTCCAATGAATAAACAACATCACTGTCTTCATTTAAATATTTTTCAAATAAATTTACCATATCCACATCAAATCCAACAATTTCTCCTTCTGTGTTTAATGATTCATAAGGAGCATAGTCTGGTGAAATTCCAATTGTGATAACTTTTGTATCTTCACTATCATTTGAAGATGAACAAGCTACCATTGAAGTAGCCATAAGAGCAGCACAAGCCCATTTCATAAATTTTTTCATATCGTTTTTCCTCCTAAAAAAAAATCGCCCTTTCATTTGTGAAAGGACGTCAATGCCGCGGTACCACCTAACTTCCATTTGCTCTATACAAATGGCGCCTCATTCTTAACGCGAATACACGATCATTGCCTCCCAATTTCGACAATGCGACTCCAAGACACGTTCCAAAACTTCCTTTGACAATTTCCACCAGCCATTGCCTCTCTATTTAAAATCCATTCTGTACTTCTTCTTTTCTTTGTCTTTATGAAGTTTATTATACACATCAATTTGTACGATGCAAGTTATTTTTAATGTAAAAGCCTAAGATTTTTTCCATTTTTTCTTCCCTTTGATAAATCATCCACTAATATATCAATAAAACGAACATCTTGTAAAAAACCAGGCTCCATTTCTTGTACCTTGATTCCACAAATACTTCCCTGAATTTGATATCGATTTTCATTCAAACTAGGTGCATGACTCAAAAAATCCCCATAACAAATATCCGAATTACTATATTGTTCTAAATCCTGTTTTGAATAACCCGTGAACCAGCAAAAAATCCAATCCACATCTTCTTGTTTTCCATCTTTTTTTAGAACTTTATTTACTAAAGCCTTATATACTTTAGAAAAAGACATAAAATATATTTTATTCAAATTCAATACTTCCATTTTTCATTTCCCTTATACGAGCTAAAGAATATACCGGTATTCCCATATCCTGAATTCGTTTTTCTCCTGGCTGATATGTTTTGGTAATGGCAATACCACAACCTATGACTTGTGCATTAGCTTGTCTACAAATATCAATTAAAGCATTTAAAGCTTCTCCATTCGCTAAAAAATCATCTAAAATCAATACACGATCGTTTTCATTTACATATTTTTTTGAAACCTGTACAGTATATTCTACATTTCTTGTATAACTCTTTTCTTTACAAGAATAAATTTCATTTCCTACATTGCTGGAATTTCCTTTTTTCGCAAATACAACTTTACAACCAAAAAATTGAGCTGCCATAACCGCAATACCAATTCCGCTGGATTCAATCGTTAAAATCTTATTAATATTCTGATTCTTGAAATAAGTATAAAATTCCTTTCCCATTTCATGTAAAAGTTCTACATCCATTTGATGATTTAAAAAACTATCGACTTTTAAAACATCACCCTCTAATAAAATACCTTCCCTTAAAATTCTTTGCTCTAATAATTTCATATTGCCCTCTTCTTCATTTGAATTAATGTAAATGTATTTGTACAAATCGTAATAACATCAAAAAAAGATGCTACATAGTTTTGAATGGAAAAATCATAAATCAGCCACATAATTAATGTTCCAATCACAACGATTTTAAATGTAATGGGATTTTTACAATCCATATACCACGTAAAAATACTTGTTGAAAGAATGGGCAATAAATTAATCCACTGAATTTGATGGAGAACAAAAGCTAAAATCCATTGTACAACAATAAATAAAATCTTAACATTGGATTTAAATTCAATTTTAAATGAAATCAAATTACGAAGAATTGTGAATAAATTCGTAATAACACCTGTAATGCCTCCTAAAACCAAGTTCGAAAGACCCATAAAAAAACACTGTAAACACTGTGCTAAAATAATTTGTTCTTTCTTTTTCAAAAAACCAATGCCAATCATGACAAAGGATCCCAATAACGCAATCGCATTTCCTATTAATAAATTCATTTTATCACCTTTTTTGATTGTACATGATTTATAGTTTTCTGTATAGGCTAAAAACATTTTCTATTTAAAAAAATAAGAGTATTATATTTTTATGCAAAATGATTTTTCAAAAGGAAAAGTATCCAAAATTATACTCATACAAACCATTCCTTTATTACTGGCACAACTCGTACAACTGCTTTATAACGTTATAGACCGTGTTTATATTGGTCATTTACCTGATATTGGTCCTATGGCATTAACTGGAATTGGAATTGTATTTCCATTAACCACTTTAATAGGCGCCTTTACGCAATTATATGCATCTGGTGCAACGCCTTTATTTTCCATTGCACGCGGTCAAAAAGACGAAGAAAAAGCCCATTGGATTTTAGGACAAACTGTATTTTTAATCACCAGTACTTCTATTATATTAATGATACTTTGTTTCATATTTAAAAAATCCATTTTATTTGCGTTTGGAGCCAGTACGTCTTCTTATTACTATGCCAATCAATATTTAAATATCTATTTGCTGGGAACATTCTTTTCTATGTTTGCCACGGCTTTAAATGGAATGATCAATGCACAAGGCTATCCAAAAATGGGAATGATTACCATTTGTATTGGTGCCATTTTAAATATTATTTTGGATCCTATTTTTATTTTTGGATTGCATATGGGTATTCAAGGCGCTGCCATTGCCACCGTTATTGGTCAATTTGTTTCTTTTTTATGGGTTATTCAATTCTTTTTGAAAAAAAGCCAATATACCATTCAAAAACAATATTGCCTGCCTCAAATAAAATTTATCGGAAACATTCTTTCATTAGGTTTATCTGGATTTATTGTTATGGCAACTAATTGCGGTGTTCAAATCATCTGCAATAAAACTTTGAACATCTATGGTGGCGATCTTTATTTAGGCATTATGACCATTATCAACAGTGTACGAGAAATATTATCGGTTCCTGTACAAGCTCTGGGATCGGGTTGTCAACCTGTCAATGGCTATAATTATGGCGCTAAACAATATCAAAGAGTTAAAGAAGGCATTCGTTTCAATGTATTCTTTGGAATTATTTATACATTTGCGGCCTGGTTATTTGTGATTTTCTTTCCAAAAGTATTGATGTCACTTTTTACCAGTGATATTCAAATAATTAAAGAAGGAACACATTGTTTAAATATCTATTTTATTGGATTTTGTTTTATGGCCTTTCAATTCTGTGGACAAAGCACATTTCAAGCTCTTGGATGTGCTAAACGAGCCATTTTCTTTTCTTTATTACGAAAAGCTATCATCGTCATTCCTTTAACAATTTATTTACCAACAATTATGGGAATAGAAGGTGTATTCTGGGCAGAACCCATTTCCAATGTCATAGGTGGATTGGCTTGTTTTATTACCATGTATTTTAGCTTATATCGAAAACTTCCAAACGAAAAAGGTGCCTAAGCACCTTTTAATTCGATTTTTTCATCACACGCCTCTATCACATCTTTGGCATGACTCACTAAGATAATGCACTTTCCTTGTCTAGATAAATCCTTAAAAATATCTAAAATTGAGTCCTGTGTTTCCTTGTCTAAATTTTCATTGTCATCTAAATACACGGTAAAATAAATGGAAGCCAGTAAATCATCTTTGCTTAATTCTTTATCAAAGAAACGAGGCACTCTTTCTTTCATTTCATTTTGGTTCAATAAAGCCTGCAATGTTCGATGTAAATCATTGACATTTGTATAAATATGAATAATATTTAACACAAATAACATAACAATCAATAAAGTCGTTATGGCAATCATGGCTGTTTTAATAAATTTTTTCTATATTGTTTTCATGTCGCCACTCCAATGAATATCCTTCACCTCTTTTGACTTGAATACAGAACTTGGCATCAATTTCTTTTAATTTTTTTGAAGATACGATACATTTACCCAGGCTATACCAATATCAGCATCGCTATATCCCCATATTTTATTAAATAACTCTTCTGTAGAAATATAAATACCTTGATTTCGAATTAAAAATTCCATAAACTGATATTCCAGTTTCGATAAAATCACTGCTTTCTTTTCTGTTTTCATCTGACTTTTTGTAGAATCCAGAACAACATTTCCAAAAGAATAAATATCTGGTGTATAGTCTTCTTTTCGTCTTAACATAGCACGAATTCTAGATAAAAGTTCTCGACTATCAAATGGTTTGGGTAAATAATCATCGGCACCTAAGTCCAGTCCTTTAATTTGATGTTCTATTTGACTTTTCGCACTTAAAAATAAAATGGGTGTTTTACATCCCTTTTGTCGGATATCCAAATTTAACAGGGGTTTAGTTAACAGGGGTCAATAATGGGGGTATGAATAAAATATCCAAAGTTTTCAGGGGTGATTAACGGGGGGCAGACATTTATAATATATTGATAATTAAATAAACTTAAAAAGGCCGTAGAATTAGATAAATGACTAACACTACGACCTTTTTCCTTCTATCATATGATTGTGTCTAATGATCAATAGAAAGAAGGGATAATTATCAAAAATAGTATAGCACAAATTTTAGACCTGATTGATGAAGATTCATCAGTTATCGATGTCACAGTTAATGGTAACACCAAATCAGTCACCATAATGAAAAACCTCAAGCATGATATGTCCTGTCCATTATGTGGACATAAACTAAACTCCAAAGGACGGTTTGAAAGGCATCCTAATCATCAAATATTGAATGATGGATATAAACTGGAAGTAACCGCAATCGGTAGACGTTGGAAATGCTCTAACCCTGAGTGTTCCTACTCCTGCTATGATCAATTCAACTTCATCGAAAAAAAGAAACGGGTAACGAAGATCGTTGACTTTCAAATAATCATGACGATGAAAGATATCAAACTGTCATGCATACAAATTGCTAAGATGTATTCGGTATCAGATACCTATGTTCATCAGTTATTCATGCGTCATGTAGATCTTCCAAGGTTAAAACTCACAAAGTTCATTTGTATTGATGAGGTATATCTCAATATTTCTCCTACCTGCAAGTATGCACTGGTTATCATGGATTTTATTACTGGTGAAGTGTTGGATATCATCGAAAGTCGCAGAAAGGAATATACCCAAAGGTATTTTCTATCTATCCCAAGAGAAGAAAGAGCCATCGTTGAATACATATGTTGTGACATGTATGATCCTTATGTTAATTATACAAGTTCTTATTTTCCTAATGCAAAGGTAATCACTGATAGCTTTCATGTCCTGCAATGGTTATTACGTTTGATAAACAACTATATCAATGAGGTCAAGAAAAGATACCAAGCTTTAGATAGGAAAAAACTTGAAAACAAGAATCGTGATCACAATCTGGATAACCAAACGATTAAGGAATCTGACGAAGTATACATACTCAAGCAGGCAAAATGGGTACTTTTATTAAATCCTAAGAATTGGTATTATTACGAGCCTAGATTCAATCACAGATTAAACAGAATCATGGATACATACAGTTGGGAAAGGTGTTTTCTTGAATTGGATGATAAGTTCAAATCTATTCGCGATCTTAAGGATTTATATGAAGATTTTAATGATAGTTTTATCAATGACCTTGGTGGTGCCAGTAAGCGATTGGATGAGCTTATCGATATATACAGACATAGCGATATCAAAATATTCAGAGATTTCTCCAATCTGCTTATAAGATATCGTGAATCTATAGTAAATTCATTCATTTACGTTAGCTCTTCATCAAATCCATCCGTCATAAGACGTTTATCCAATGGTCCTTTAGAATCCTTCAACAACATTCCATCTGCACTTAGAACCAGTTCGCATGGAATAGATAACTTTCGTTTTACTCGTAATCGTATTCTTTGGCATTTACGTGATGATGCACCAATATTAGGCAATCCTAAGAGCGTCAAAGAAGTTCATACGATTGGCAAAAAAAGAGGCAAGTACAATAAATAAAACATAACTGGTCAATATCATTAGGCATAACAAAAAGCTTCTGTTTCTAGATTCTATATTAACCTAGAGTTCAGAAGCTTTATTCTTGAATAGTCTAGACCCCTGTAAATGCCCACCATTAAGTTTGGAGAAAATGGAGACCACTGTTATTGACCCCCATTAATGACCCCTACAGGTTTGGAAAAACCCCTACTAACTTTGGTTAGCCCTTTTGTCGTAATATTTTTAATACTTCATAGCCATCGAGTTTTGGCATCATAATATCTAAAATAATGCCATCATAATCCATTTGTAAAGCAAAGTCTAATGCACTTTGTCCATCATAGACGGCATCCACTTGATATTGATGATATTCCAGAATATCTACAATAGCCTGGGATAAATCTCTTTCATCTTCTGCATACAATAGTTTCATGTTTACTTTATAACATAATTTTTTTCGATATATAAGAAAAAGAGTATTGTCACTGGAAAATACTACTTGTTTTCTTTTAATAAATCTCGAATTTCTTCTAATAATTCCAGCTGTGGATCTTTTTTTTGTTCTTCTACAACTGGTTCTTCTTCTTTTTTACCTATCGCAGCTAATTTATTTAATGATTTCATAATCATGAAAATCACAAAAGCCATAATCAGGAAATTAATAACAGCACCAATAAAGTCACCAATTAAAATGCCTTCACTAGCTCCTGGTAAAGGAATGACCCATCCCAATCCTTTGCTTGGATCTCCAAAAATAGCTAAAATTGGATTGATAATACAACTTGTAAAAGATGCCACCAATCCTGAAAAAGCACCTCCAATTAAAACCCCAATTGATAAATCCACTACATTTCCACGAAACGCAAAGGCCTTAAATTCTTCTAAAAATTTTTTCATTCTTCTTCTCCTTTATATCCATTTGGATTCATTGTTTGCCACTTCCAGCTGGAAGCCACCATTTCATCTAACGTATACTGCGCTTTCCATCCCATTTCTTCATAGGCTTTGTCACATTTTGAGTAACAAGTCGCAATGTCACCTTCTCTTCTTGGTTTAATTTGATAAGGAATGGCGTGTCCACATGCTTTTTCAAAAGCATGAATGACATCTAATACACTATATCCATTTCCAGTTCCTAAATTATAAACTTTTAAACCCGCTTTTTCTTTGATTTTTTCCAAAGCTTTCACATGGCCTTTTGCCAAGTCTACAACATGGATATAGTCTCGTACACCTGTTCCATCTGGTGTATCATAATCATTTCCAAAGACACCCACACATTCTAATTTTCCAATAGCGACCTGGGCTACATATGGAAGTAAATTATTAGGAATACCTTTTGGATCTTCACCAATCAATCCACTTTCATGAGCACCAATTGGATTAAAATAACGAAGTAACATCACATTCCACTCTGGATTGGATGTATAAAGATCACTTAAAATCTGTTCTAACATCCATTTTGTCCATCCATATGGATTGGTACAAACTCCTTTTGGACATTCTTCCGTAATAGGAATCATAGAAGGATTTCCGTAAACGGTAGCACTCGATGAAAAAATAATATTTTTAACATTATGTTTTTTCATCACTTCTAATAAACTCAATGTACCCGCAATATTATTTTGATAATATTCCAAAGGTTTTCTTACACTTTCTCCCACTGCTTTTAATCCTGCAAAATGAATCACTGCATCAATGTTTTCTTTTGAAAAAATTGAATCCAGAGAATCTGTATCTAATATATCTGTTTTATAAAATTTTACTTTTTTTGATGTGATTTGTTCAATTCGCTGAATAGCTTTTTCACTAGAATTATATAAATTATCAACAATGACAACTTCATATCCTTCATTTAAACATTCCACACATGTATGAGAGCCAATATAACCCGCTCCACCTGTTACTAAAATCTTCATAATTTCACCCCGAAATTATTCTATCATATACATTTTGTATTTCATAATTTTTTAAAACAAGTGCAATTTTTTCATGGTTTACTGTAAACCACAGGCATGAATTTTTTTCATCATAGAATTCAAATTCTACTTTTGTATTGTATTTCTTTTCCAGTTGTTTTTGTTTGTGCAAGACAAAAGTTAGATTTAATTGCTGGCTGCATACTTTAAAACAAAAAAGAAATTGAGTTACATTTTTACAAATAATGACTTTTTCATTTTCTGGAAGATTTGAAAATTCATTTTGATTGGATAAAATTAAAATAAAATGTTTTTTTCCATCTCTATATAAAAATGGATATGTCATATAAAAGGGTTGAAAACAATGTTGGCATACATGCGTAAAATAAGTTCCATCTTGTAGTCTTTGATCTAAAATAGAGTTCATACCTGCAATAGCAAAGGTATCTCTTTTGATTTGAAAAACATGTCCACAATGTGGACATGTCATAAAAAACATTCTCTCTTTCATAGAGGCTTACAAATTTCTTTTAACCATGCTTTTTCTTCTGGATTCAATGCAAATGCTAATTTATTATAACATTCATTTTGATACCAGTTATACCATTCAATTTCATCTTTTGTCATTAAAGAAGAATCAATTCCTAAAGAATCAAATGGAACCCATGTCAAACATTCAAATTCCATAAATTGTCCATAGAAATTCTTTGTCCCCTTCACAACAACATATTCATTTTCATGGCGAACCCCTAGTTTTCCTTCAATATAAACACCTGGTTCATTACTTTGTAGCATACCTTCTTCTAAGACACAGGAATCATTTCTTTCAGGAACAATGCGCCATCTAAATCCATTTGGACATTCATGCACATTGGATAAATGTCCCACACCGTGTCCTGTTCCACATTGATAGTCCATGTCTTGATCCCATAAAGGTCCACGAGAAAGAATATCTAAATTATATCCGTGGCATCCATATAAGAAATGAGCTTTTGCTAAACGAATATGTGAACGCATGGCCTTTGTGAACCAGTATTTTTCTTCTTCTGTAATGTCACCTAATACAAAGGTACGCGTAATATCGGTTGTTCCTTCAAAATAATGTCCACCACTATCCACTAAAAACAATCCTTCTGGTTTTAGTTTTGCACAATTTCCTTCTTTAGCATGGTAATGCATCATTGCTGCATTTTCTTTATAAGCTGGAATAGTTGTAAAAGAATCTTCAATATAATTTTCTTGCTGTGCTCTAAATTGTGTTAATTTTTTAGAAGCACTCATTTCATCGATTTCGATTTGTCCAATATTTTGTTTGAGCCAGTACATAAATTTTGTCACGGCTACACCATCTTTAATATGTGCCCATTTTGTACTTTCCAATTCCACTTCATTTTTAATGGCTTTCAAAGTGATAATAGGGCTCATCGTTTCCACTAATGTTTTAGAAATTGACATTGCAATTCTGGAGTTACAAGTAGATGGATCCAATAAAACAGGCCCATCTTGTTTTAAAACATCATCATAAATTTGATCGTAATCACAAATTTGTACATGTGCTTCTTCAAGTTTTGCTCTACTTACTTCATCCAATCGACTTTGATTGATATACAACATAGCTTCTTTTGTTGTCACTAAAGCATATGACATGGGAAGTGGAACATTTTCTATGTCTTTGGCACGAATATTATAAAGCCAGGCTACTTCATCAATTTTTGTAATCACATATGTATTGGCTTTATTTTCTTTCATTTCTTTTCGAACCATTTCCAATTTCTGACCAATTGTTCTTCCTGTATATTTTTCAGAATAATAGAACGTTTGAGCATGTGGCATTTCAGGACGATTTTCCCAGTTTTCAGAAATCAAATCCACGTCTACTCTTAATTGTAGATTGGCTTGTTCAAAGCTTGCTTTGTATTTACGGGCATCGTTTAATCCAATGGTACGTCCATCAAAGGCAACTGTTTGCCCATTTTTTAAATTTTGAATAATATAATCTTCAATCGAAGGTGTTCCTTCCATTCCTTGTTTCATTAAATCAATACCGCTGTCTTTTAATTCATTTTCAGCTTGGATGAAATAACGCCCATCGGTCCATAAAGCCGCTTTATCGATTAAAACAACCAGAACACCTGCACTTCCTGTAAAACCAGAAAAATATTTTCGCGCTGCAAAATAATCAGCAGCTGTTTCTGTATCATGGAAATCACTGGTTGGAATGATATAGGCTTGTATATCTTGTTGTTCCATGGCTTGTTTTAATTTTAATAATTGTTTCGAAATCATATTGACCCTTCTTTCTTACTTAGAAAAGTGTACACCGAAATCAAAAATAAGTCACTTTAATTTTCAATAATCTGAATTTTACAATTCAGTAATTCAATGCCACCTTTGCTTCCAGATTTAGACTGGAATACAAATCCACATTCTTCCAAGTCCTTTCGATATTCTCTTATATTTCTTGTATTGGTTTGCAGTTCACTGGCTAATTGTGCTGAATTCATTTTTCCATTTTCACTCAGCAACAATAACATTTTTATACATTTGGCACAATGTGACATAGTTATCTCCTCCTGAACATACAATATAAGAAATATAGACATTATTTATGTCAAATTAAAAATAAAAGGCAAACGCCTTTTATTTTATATGTTTATGATATTCCTGTAAAGATTGTACCTCATGCATACCATGAATCTTAATTTCCATAATACCATCTAAAGAAGCTTTCGCAGCTGCAATATTGGTTACATATGGAATATGCATCTTGATAGCTGATTTACGAATATAACTATCATCGTGAATACTTTGTTTTCCACTTGGTGTATTAATGACCATACAAATATCTCCATTTGTGATAATATCTTCAATATTTGGACGTCCTTCATACATTTTCTTGACATATTCAACAGGAATATTGCGGTCCTTAATCATTTGATATGTTTTACCCGTTGCAATCAAATCAAAACCAGCATCATAATAACCTTGTGCCAAAGAAATTAAATCTTTTTTATCCCGATCATTTACCGAAATTAAAATTTTTCCTTCTGTAGGTAATATCGTTTGTGTAGCTTCCTGTGCTTTAAAATAGCCTTCTCCAAAAGAAGAACCCAATCCCAATACTTCTCCAGTTGAACGCATTTCTGGTCCTAAGACAGGATCGACTTCAGGGAACATATTAAATGGGAAAACTGCTTCTTTTACACCAACATGAGGAATAATTTTTTCTTTTAAAGCTGGTACAGGTGATTCATTATTTGTGATGGAACAAGTAATAATCTCGGTTGCCAGTTTAACCATATTGATGTTACATACTTTTGAAACCAATGGAACCGTACGACTGGCTCTTGGATTGGCTTCTAGTACATAGACTTTGTCATCAGCAATGGCATATTGCATATTCATCAATCCACGTACATTCATTTCACGGGCAATTTTCTTTGTATATTCTTTAATGGATTTCAAATGACGGAATGGAATATTCTTGCTTGGTAACATACAAGCCGAGTCACCTGAATGAATTCCAGCTAATTCAATATGTTCCATTACGGCAGGAACAAATACATTTTCTCCATCACTAATCGCATCGGCTTCGCATTCTAAGGCATTGGATAAGAATCGATCAATTAAAATTGGACGATCTGGTGTAACACCTACAGCGGCTGCCATATATTCTTTCAAATCTTTATCATCATAGACAACTTCCATTCCACGTCCACCTAAAACATAAGAAGGACGAACCATTAATGGATAGCCAATTCGTTTTGAAATTTCTAAAGCTTCTTCTATATTTACAGCCATTCCTGATTCTGGCATTGGAATGCCTAATTTTTCCATCATACCATTGAATAAATCACGATCTTCTGCCATATCAATGGTTTCTGGTGTTGTTCCTAAAATATTGACGCCATTTTTCTTTAATTCATTGGCTAAATTCAATGGCGTTTGCCCACCAAATTGAGCAATGACACCCACTGGTTTTTCTTTTTCATGTATACTCAATACATCTTCTAACGTTAACGGTTCAAAATATAATTTGTCGGATGTATCATAGTCAGTTGAAACTGTTTCTGGGTTACAGTTAACAATAATAGTTTCAAATCCTAATTTTTTCAATGCCAATGCCGCATGTACACAACAATAATCGAATTCAATTCCTTGTCCAATTCGATTCGGTCCTCCACCTAAAATCATAACTTTTTGCGCATTTGATACAACATCATGGTCTACATCATTGTATGTGGAATAATAATAAGCATTGTCTTTTGTTCCAGAAACATGAACCGGCTGCCAAGTTTGAACAATTCCATTTTCAAGACGCTGATGACGAATATCTTCTTCTTTTACTTCTAATATTTGTGACAAATATTTATCTGAGAAACCATTTTGTTTGGCTTGTTTTAAAACATCGACTGGTAATTCTTTTTGACGATATGTCAATACTTCTTCTTCCTGATCAACTAATTCTTTCATTTGTTCAATGAAATAATGTTTGATTTTTGTGATTTGATGAATTTCTTCAATAGAAGCTCCTTTTCTTAGTGCTTCATACATAATAAATTGACGCATAGAAGTTGGTACACTCATTTTCTGCAGCAATTCTTCTTTTGAATATTCATCTAAATGACTTACATGTCCTAATCCATAGCATCCTTTTTCTAAAGAACGAATAGCTTTCTGGAAAGCTTCTTTGTATGTCTTTCCAATTGACATAACTTCGCCCACAGCACGCATTTGTGTTCCCAATTCATCTTTAGCTCCTTTGAACTTTTCAAAAGCCCAGCGAGCAAATTTGATGACAACATAGTCTCCATCTGGTACATATCGATCCAATGTCCCATATTTTCCACATTCAATTTCATCTAAAGTCAATCCAGCTGCTAACATTGCAGAAACTAAAGCAATTGGAAAACCAGTCGCTTTCGATGCTAAAGCTGATGAACGAGATGTTCTTGGATTGATTTCAATTACACAGACACGATCTGTTTTAGGGTCATGTGCAAATTGTACATTGGTTCCTCCAATGACATTAATGGATTCCACAATACGGAATGCCATATCTTTTAAACGATCTTGTAGTTCTTGAGAAATTGTCAACATTGGAGCGGCACAGAAAGAATCTCCAGTATGAACGCCCATTGGGTCAATATTTTCAATAAAACATACTGTAATCATATTATTTTTGGCATCACGTACCACTTCAACTTCTAATTCTTCCCATCCTAAAATGGATTCTTCAATTAAACATTCATGTACTAAACTTGCTTGAAGACCACGTGCTACAACTGTTTTTAATTCATCGATGTTGTAGACAAGGCCTCCACCAGCCCCTCCCATTGTATAGGCTGGACGAACCACTACAGGATATCCGAGTTTAGATGCAATTTCAATGGCTTGTTCAACTGTATTGGCAATTTCTGAACGAGCCATTTCAATGTTTAATGCATTCATCGATTCTTTAAAAGCTAAGCGGTCTTCTCCTTTTTCAATGGCATCCACTTTAACACCCAATACTTCAACATGATATTTTTCTAAAACACCGGCTTGACTTAATTCAGAACATAAATTCAAAGCCGATTGTCCTCCTAAATTTGGAAGTAAAGCATCTGGTCTTTCTTTTTCAATGATTTGTGTTAATCGATCTAAATTAAGGGGTTCAATATACGTAACATCCGCTGTTTCGGGATCGGTCATTATGGTAGCTGGATTGGAATTGACTAAAACAATTTCATATCCTAGTTTTCGTAAAGCCTTACATGCTTGTGTTCCTGAATAATCAAATTCAGCGGCTTGTCCTATGATAACAGGACCCGAACCAATGACTAATACTTTATTTATATCTGTTCTCTTTGGCATATAGTTCTCCTATTCACTTATCTATGTCATTATACAGTATCCAAAATCGAATTGAAATAATATTTTTTTTAAAATATTTACTTGCATTCAAGTTATAAATTGTATATACTATTAAAGTCAGTTGGGGTCGTGGCGGAATAGGCAGACGCAACGGACTTAAAATCCGTTGGTGGTAACACCGTGAGGGTTCAAGTCCCTCCGTCCCCACCATTAAAAAAAGAAACTCGAAGCTTCGAGTTTTTTTATTTTATAGAATAATAATACAAATTAGAATCACAACAATTAAAATATAAATATAAAATATGGGTTGTTTTTCAATGGGAATCATTTCTTTATAGAGTTTTTGTTTCAAACGATGCAATTGTAAATATTCCATTTGATTTAGAAGAACATCCTCTTTTTGTTTGATTTTAAAATGTGTTTTCTTTATGAGTTCATCTTCCATTTCGGGATGTTTTTTTAGATATTCCACAAAATCCGATTGAAATAGATATTCATATAGTTGCGAATATCCCATTTTTTCTGGTAATTTCCAAACCACTTCTTTTTCACTATCTTCTTTAAATAATTCTTTTTGAATGGGAATAGGAGGTGGTGAATCCATATCTTTTTGAACAACTTTTTCAATTTTTACTTCTTTTTGTTCTAAAGCCAATTCATATGCTTCATGAAGCAATTGAAAGCCTTCAGGATCTTCTTCAGGATGATGAAGCTTCAATTGCTTTGCATACGCTCTTTTGATGGCTTTCTTATCTTTCGTTGCCTGAATTCCTAATATTTTCCATATATCTAATTCCATATTGTTTCCTCTTCTTTTGAAAAAATATCCAGATTTTCAATATCTTGCTGATATTCAATTTCATCTAAAATTTTAACAACTTGATTCAATAATTCATTTTTCTGTTTAAGTGTTTGACAATTATTGAAAGTATTTTCAAAGTCAATAGATAATTGATATAAATATTTCTGGATGGCTTCATTTTCTTCTTGAAACATGCGTTGAATACGTGATTGCATATAATCGTATTCATTATTTTTATGAAGTGAATAAGAAGTTTCGATAATGTTTTTCATTTCTTTTTGATTGTCGATGGATTGAATACATTGATTATTATCCACCACATAATATTTATGTTCTTTTGTCGAACAAATATAAAAATCCAGATACAACATAGAATTAATATCGTATGTATATGTCAATTGAAATTGTTCAAAGTCTTTTTGATTAACTGGTACATCAATTTTTACACAACCCAATAATAAATTATCTTTAGCATACATAGCTTCGCCTTGATAGACATGGATATCTACATGATCTTGTCCTACATACGATGTTTGTAGATACACTGTTTTTGAAGTTGGTAAAACACTGTTTTTAGGAATAATAACTTTTGATAAATCAATTTGAACATTGTTTCGATTGATGATGGATGTACACAATGAAAAAGGACAAATATCTGTCAATACTAAATCTTTGACTGAATCTTCTCTTTGTTTGATTCCTATATATTTTGCCAATCCAAGAGCTACAAATTCTTCGTTTTTATCCATTTTTCGAATGGGAATATTCATCGTTTCTTCTAAATATGTATGAAGCACTTTCATTTTAGATGAACCACCTACCAATATCATGGCATCTAAATCTTTAGCCTGATAGCCACTTTCTTTTACAGCTTTTCCAATCACTTGTTTACAAGCCGAAAAAACGGGTTGACAAATATCATATAAAATATCCTGATTGATTTTACATTCCATTTTCTGATTTTGGATGTACATACACATTGTACTTTCTCTTTGATCAGAAAGTATAATCTTGGTTTTTTCACTTATACGAAGAAGTGTTTCTTTGTTTTCTTTGGATAAAAGTGAAAAAGAAATTTGATTTTTTTGACAAAAATATTGAGCAATTATTAAATCAATGTCACATCCACCTAATACATTGTTTCCTGCAATAGATACAATACTAATAACATTTTCAAAGCAATCTACAATCGATACATCCAGTGTTCCACCTCCAAAATCAAAAACAACAAAGGTTTCAAAGTCATCATTTTGATGGCAATATAAGGCAGCTGCACTGGGTTCATTGATCAATCGATGAATGGGAATACCACATTTGTTTTGAATGTCTTTAGTCGCTTGTCGTGCAAAGGCATTAAAATAAGCTGGAACCGAAATAATTATTTCTTCAATTTCTTCTTGCAGATAATTTTTTGCGTCTTCAATCAATTGTAAAACAAGAAAAGAAGATAAATCTGTCGGTGAAAAAGGACCATATTTTATATCGGTTCCCATTTGTCTTTTAAATAATTTATAAGTTGTATCTGGATGTGTGATCAATCGCTCTTTTGCGATTTTTCCAACATATATTTGTTCATTGTCAATACTGACAATACTAGGTGTACAATATTGTCCAAATGAATTGGGAATCAATTGCTCTTTTCCATCTTTATAAGTCACAACTAAGCTATTTGTCGTTCCTAAATCAATTCCAATTATACACATTTTTTATAGTCTCCTTTTGTTATTCCATAAAAACAAGCATCATAAAAACCTTGATTATCAATATCCGATTGTCTTAAACAACCTTCATATTTCATGCCACATTTTTTCATTACTTGTCCTGAATGTATATTTTCTTTATTGTGTTTTGATTCAATTCGTACAACATTTACTTCTTCAAATAAAAAGCGAATCACTTCTTGTAAAGCTTCACTGGTATAGCCTTTATGCCACCATTTCGTTCCTATACAATATCCAATATGCGCACATTGTAAGCGTTCATCCATTTCATTGGTAACACCAATACTTCCAATAACTTGATGTGTTTCTTTTAATTCAATGGCCCATTGATAATAATTTAAATTCTCATATTGTTTTATCCAAAGATTTAAAATATTTTTTGTTACTTCTACACTATCATGTACAGGCCAAGTTAAATAATGTGTAACTTTTTCATCGTTTGCCCAGTTATTATACATTTGAAAAGCATCCTGTATTTGAAATTGTCTTAAAATCAATCGATTTGTTTGTAGTGTTTGTGTTCCTATTTTGTTCATAAAAACAATATAACATCTTTCTTTATGAATATAAATACCAATAAAAAAAATGAAGTTATTTCACTTCAATTTTGGTATTTCGTATATTTTTTAAATATTCTTGTGCATCTTTAATTTCATAGTCTTTTAATATGCGATTAATCGCATGAATCAAATCTTTAATTGTTTCATTGAGTTTTTCAATGATATAGGAATCCCGGCTTTTGAGATATCCGATATATAGGGCTTCTAAAATCGCAATAACTCCAATCCAGATCATAGCCCCTCCTTTGTTTTTTCTTTTAATATTTCTGTAATTTGTGTCCAATCTTTTTGTGACTCTTCTTCTGTTTTATCATTTGTTGCCCCTAAAAAAGGAGTAAACTCTAATCGTGCCAGTAACATAATGGCAATATAAGATTGTGCATTCACTTTAGCATATAAAGGAAACTTCCCTTTGATGCGATCAAATTGCATGCATATCTTCGTTACCATTGCTTTGGCAATTCCCTGTCTTTGATGATTTTCTTTGACAGCTAAATAAGCTAAATATAAACAACCTTCTTCATCTTTATATAAACCTGTAAATCCAATTAATTCATTGTCTTTACAAACCAGAATACAATGTTCTTTGAATGTGTTTCGATCTTTTTGAATCATAGTTTCTAAATCGATGGAATATTTTAATTCTTTACATAAATCAATCATGGGTTGTTGAAATTGATTGGAAAAAGATTGGTATGTGTATCCTTGTTTTAAAGGAAATTCTTTTGAAATTGTTTTTTTGGCGATTATCATTTCGCCTTCAATATAAGGAATCAATAAATCTACTTTAGCCATAATTTTTCTCCTTTGTAGGAGTATATCAAATTAATGAATAAATGAAAAGTTTTATGTTTTGGTTAAATGTTATAACATTATATTGAATTTTATTTTTTTTTGTTTTAAAATAATCACAGGAGGAATTGTTATGAATAAACAAGAATTAGCAAAATATTTTGACCACACATACTTAAAACCATTTGCCACAAATGAAGACTTAGAAAAACTTTGTACAGAAGCAAGAGAAATAGGAGCTTGCATGGTTGCGATTAATACGACTTGGACTCGTTTTTGTAAAGAACAATTAAAGGGATGCGATGTTCATGTTGGAGCTGCCATTTCTTTTCCTTTAGGACAAGCTGGTTTGGCTTCTAAAATCGCAGAAACAAAGATTGCGATTGAAGATGGAGCCGATGAAATTGATTATGTGATTGATATTGGACAAGCTAAAATGGGAAATTGGGATTATATTCGTCATGAAATGGAAGAAATTGTAAAAATTTGTCGTGAAGCCAATGTCATCAGTAAAGTTATTTTTGAAAATTGTTACTTGGAAAAAGAAGAAATTCGTCAATTGGCTTTAATTGCCAAAGACGTAAAACCAGATTTCATTAAAACATCTACTGGATTTGGTACAGGTGGTGCCACTGTAGAAGATGTAAAAATCATGGTAGAAGCTGTACAAGGGCAAGTGAAAGTAAAAGCCGCTGGTGGTATTCGTGACTGGGACACTTGTAAAGCTATGATTGAAGCTGGTGCTCAAAGAATCGGAACTTCAAGTTCTTTAAAAATTTTGGAAGAATTTGAAAAGGAGAATGCTTAAAATGAAACCATTGTTGTTAGAACCCATTCCCGATTATACAATCTGGGGATCCGATCATCTTTCAAAAGCAAGGGGCTATGATAAAAACTATGGAACTTGGTGGGAAGTTTCAGCTCATCCATATTGCACGAATAAAATTCGTAATCTAGAAGGAAAAACTCTACAGGATTTAGTGGATGAAGATATTGAAGATATTTTAGGACCTGGAATGACAGCTCATGAATTGTTACGTGTTGCCTATCTTGATACACAAGATCGTTTAAGTATTCAATGTCATCCAACCGATGAATATGGTTTGGCTCATTCTAATGATTTTGGAAAACATGAAAGCTGGTATATCTTAGATGCTGTTGATGGTGCCACTTTAGTAGCGGGTACCAAAACAAATGATAAAGAAGTTTTGAAAAAAGCAGTAGAAGATGGAACATTGGAGCAATATTTAAATTATGTAGATGTTAAAAAAGGTGACTTTGTTGTGATTCCGATGGGAATGCTTCATGCACTGGGAAAAGATATTTTAGCTATTGAAGTCGGAACAAACTCCAATACAACGTATCGTTTCTATGACTATAATCGTAAAGATGCCAATGGAAATGGACGTCCACTTCATTTAGAAGATTCATTTGCGGTTTGTGACTTCAATTTACAGCCAACAGTTACACGTGCTCAAAATGTTACACATTGCTTAGGGGATACTGAATGTTATAGAGTTGATGATTTATTCTTAGAAAAAGATATGGAAATTGAAACAAAAGATTCTTATTTCATTTTATCGAATATGGGAAATGATGCTACAATTATCTGGGAAGACCAGGAAATGATTCTTCCTCAATATGACTCTATGTTTGTTCCTTATAGTGCAAAGAAAATCACAATCAAACAAGGGGCTCACTTGCTGTATAGCCGAGTTAAGAAAGGATAATAATGAAAACTATTTTAGTAACAGGTGCCAATGGATATCTCGCTTCTTTGTGTATGAAAGAACATCCTGAATTCAACTACATCAAGATGACAAGAAAAAATGCGGATTTATCTTGTCCTGAACAAGTCGAAGAATTTTTATCGGATAAAGAATTTGATATTTGTTTCCATACTGCAGCAAATGCAACAACGGCTTTATGTGAACAAAATCCAGAATTAGCCAATAAAATCAATGTTCAATCTACACAAAAAATCATTGAAGCTTGTAAAAGAAACAAGGCGCGTTTAATTTTTAGTGGAACGGAACAGTCTTTTAATGGAAAAGAAGAAAAGGGTCCTTTTAAAGAAGATGAACCATTAAAGGCTGTTACAGTTTATGGACAAAATAAAGCCGATTGTGAAGCATTGATTCAATCGCAATTAAACGATTATGTCATTCTTCGTTATTCCTGGCAAATGGGCTTGTCTTTTGATGGCATCAAATCTAGTCCCAACATCGTTCAAAATGTAATGAAGGCTTTAATAACAAATACACCGACTTTATTTACTGTAAATGAAAAACGATGTTTGACATATGCCAAACACATTGCGACTCAATTTGATCGTATTATAGAACTTCCAACAGGTATTTATCATTGTGCCAGTTCCAATGAATTTAATACATATCAGGCAGCTAAATACATTGCTCGTACATTAAATGTAAAAGAAGAAATCATTGATCAAATCATTCTTCCAAACAAGGATCGTTACAGTGATCGTTTCCGTGACTATCGTTTAGATAGTTCAAAAATTCAATCTTATGGTATTCACTTTGCGACTTTTGAAGAAGATGTACAAGAAATTTTAAAAGAATTTGGGTGGATAAAATAATGAATTTACAAGATTTAACTCGCAAATATTATGTCGAATATGACTACAATTGTGCTGAAACTTTATTACACGCTTGTAACGAATATTATGGTCTTTCTTTAATGGAAGAAGACATGAAAGTGATGGCTGGTTTTGGTGGTGGTATGTTTATTGGAAGTACATGCGGTGCCTTAGTTGGCTGTGTAGCTTCTTTATCTAAAAAAATCATTGAAACAAAAGCCCATGATCAATTAACTGATTTTCGTCCTGCTGTTCAAAAGTGTGTACGTAATTTTAAAGATGAATTAAATGGCATCAATTGCAGCGAAATCAAACCACAATTTCATTCGAAAGAAGAAAAGTGTTTGCCGACTTGTTTAAAAGCAGCAAAGGCTATGGAAAAAACAATGATGGAATTGGGAATCAATCATGAATAGGATATGTGTCCTATTCTTTTTTTTGTGCTACAATATTTCTATGAAATATAAAAGAGTATTTACCATTGTGATTGATTCATTTGGTGTAGGGGCTATGTATAATGCCAAAGAATATGGAGATGAAAATACAAATACCTTTGCGCACATTGATCTTCACATGAATCCATTCAATATTCCAAATTTAATGAAAATGGGATTGGGACAAATTCAAAAACCTATGCATGCCATTGTTGATGAACATCCCATTGGATATTACGGAAAAATGAATGAAATGAGTGTTGGAAAAGATACAATGACTGGGCATTGGGAAATGATGGGATTGCATATTACAGAACCTTTTATTACTTTTACCGATCATGGTTTTCCAGATGAATTGATACAGGAACTTGAAAAACAAACAGAACATATTGTGATTGGAAACAAAGCGGCCAGTGGAACCGAAATATTAGAGGAATTAGCACAGGAAGAAATTGACAGTCATTCTCAGAAGATGATTGTGTATACGTCTGCGGATTCAGTTCTTCAAATTTGTGGTGATGAAAATACAATGGGTTTAGAAGAATTGTATCGTTGTTGCCAAATAGCTCGTAATATTACCATGAAACCAGAATGGAAAGTGGGTCGTGTTATTGCGCGTCCTTATATTAAGGAGAATGGAAAATTTATACGGACAAGCAATCGACATGATTATGCCCTTTCTCCTTTTGGAAAAACGACATTGGATGTATTAAAAGAGAATGGTTTCCATGTGATTGGAATTGGAAAAATTGAAGATATTTTTAATGGTCAAGGCATTTGTGAATCATATCATTCTAAATCCAGTGTCCATGGTATGCAACAAACACTTGAAGTCATGGAAAAAGATTTTACGGGTCTTTGTTTTGTGAATTTAGTGGATTTTGATGCGAAATGGGGACACAGAAGAAATCCAATTGGATATGGCCAAGAATTAGAAGCTTTTGATGTAAATTTAGGTGTGGTTTTATCGAAATTAAAAGAAGATGATTTATTAATCATTACAGCCGATCATGGAAATGATCCCACACATACTGGAACAGATCATACAAAGGAAATGGTTCCTTTAATGGTTTATTCGCCTTCTATGAAAAATAGTGGCCCATTGGCTCTACAAGATTCTTTTGGAACAATTGGAATGACTTTATTAGATAACTTTGAATTATCTAGACTTGATAATCATATTGGTTGTTCGATATTGGACAAAATGTTATAATATTTTCATTGAGGTGAATTAAAATGAGAATTGCTTATCTAATGTTATATACAGAAAAAAATTATGAAGAAATTACAGAAAACATTGATAAAATTTTAGATGCCGGTGATGATGTCTATATTATGATTAATAACGATGATTTAAGAGATGAAGTTTTCTTAGCTTATGCAGATGAACCTAGATGCAATATTTCTACTGTTCAATCCGCTGCTCTTCCAGCTGATTTATCCATGCCAAGAGGTTTTATTTGTCAGATTGAAGATGCTTTAAAAATAGAAGAAGAATATGAATTTGAATATGATTATTTCATTAATTTAACGGATGGAATGATTCCTTTGGTTCATAAAAATGAAATGGATTCTTTTTTAGAAAGTTTAAATCATAAAGATTTATATTATGTACAATCGAATACTGACATAGATTCAGAATTAAAAGAACGCATTCAAAACTATGCTTTCTTTACCAATTCATTTGATTTCCAAAAATCAAAAATGATTCGTGGAATGAATTCTATGACAGCTGGTATTGTTAAACAATTCAAAAAAAGAAACATTGAAGATACAGTATATCTAACATATCCATGGTTTATTTTAACACATGAAAGTGCTTTGGCCTTAGCTGACAACAAAGTCTATTGTTCTTCCAATTTCTCTATGTGTCTATATCCAGAAGAATTATGTTTTGGAACCATGTTACAAAAATATTCATCTGTAGAACATATCAACAAAGATATCTGGTTAACTGGAAAAACAAATTCATATCAATTTATGCAGCCAGTTCAAGATATTTCTTTAGAACAAGTCAATAATCGTGGTGAAAAGTTATTTGCTGCCAAAGTACATAGTTCTACAAATCTTGATGTATATCAGGAAGTATTTGATTTATATTGGCCAATTACAGAAGAAGACATGAAAGAAGGGGCTGTAACGAATAGTTGAGTTTTTACAAATTCGAGGGGTTACAGCACCCC
>NZ_JBJEEY010000173.1:0-24604 GCF_051873555.1 Floccifex sp.
TTTTCTTTTCAAAATGATAGAATCAATACGATATGGAGAAAAAGAATATGAAAAATATAAAATCATGGTTTCTATTTCTTTTTGTTTGTTTTATGATATGGCAACTTGCTGCATATTCTATAAATAATATATTCATTCTTCCGTCTCCTGTTTTAGTTATTCAACAAATGTTTTCTTTTTTATTCTCAAAAACATTTTATGTTTCTACACTCTATACTTTGTTTCGAATCTTAACGAGTATTCTTGTATCTTTATTTTGTGGACTGTTTTTTGCCTTTATTGCATTAAAATGGAGATGGATTGATGAAATCTTTTCAAAGATTTTATTGATATTTCGAAGCCTGCCAAATGTGACTATTATTATTTTATTATTATTCTGGATTTCTCGAGAAATGACTGTTTTTCTTGTTTCTTTTTTGTTATTATTTCCAATTATTTATCAAAATGTTATTTCGACTTTGAAAGAAATTCAAACAAAATGGAAAGATATTATGATTATTTATCATCAATCTTATTATTATCAAATTCGGTGGATATATTTTCCATTATTAAAAACAAGTTTATATTCGAGTTTAATATCTTGTAGTTCTTTAGGTTTTAAAGTTGGTATCATGGCAGAAATTCTAGGACAAGTACAAAATGGAATTGGAAGACAAATTCAATATTCACGTGTTAATTTTGAAGTAGACAAAGTTATGGCTTGGACACTTTGGATTTTAGTGATTGTATTTCTTTTTGATTTTTTATTTAAAATTATTTTGAAGATTTTATTTGATGACTCATACACATTGTTTTTTAGAAAAAAATCCGATAAACTAGACAAGAGGTGAAAATTATGGCATTTGAATCGTTAAGTGATCGCTTAAGTAAAGCGTTTAAAAATATATCTGGTCAAGGTAAATTAACAGAAAAAAATATGAATGACATGCTCAAAGAAGTACGTATGTCATTATTAGAAGCCGATGTAAATTATGCGGTTGTAAAGGATTTTGTTC
The DNA here is from genome assembly GCF_051873555.1 of Floccifex sp. GTDB lineage: Bacteria > Bacillota_I > Bacilli_A > Erysipelotrichales > Erysipelotrichaceae > Floccifex. Next base: position 996 of record NZ_JBJEEY010000173.1, read on the forward strand.
AAAATGTTAAAGAAAAAGCATTGGGACAGGAAGTTATGGATTCTTTAAATCCTGGTCAAATGGTTGTAAAAATTGTACGTGATGAATTACAGACTTTATTGGGAACTTCTGATGCACGTATTAATTTTAAGAAAACAGGTATTACAACTGTGATGATGGTTGGTTTACAGGGAACTGGTAAAACAACAGCTTCCAGTAAGATTGCTAAATATTGCAAAGAAAAGTTATCAAAGCGAGTTTTATTAGTAGCTTGTGATGTGATTCGTCCTGCTGCAATCGAACAATTAAAAACTTTGGGAAAAGAAATAGATGTTGAAGTATTTAGTTTGGGAACACAAGTTGATGCATTAACGACTGCTAAAAAAGCAATGGCATATGCTAAGGATCGACAAAAAGATTTAGTGATTTTTGATACAGCTGGTCGATTACACATTGACGATGCTTTGATGAATGAATTAAAAGACATGAAGTCTTTCATTATTCCAGACGACATTCTTTTGACTGTAGATGCAATGACAGGACAAGACATTGTTACAGTAGCAAAAGAATTTAACGAACAATTATCGATAACTGGTTTGGTTGTTACAAAAATGGATGGCGATGCCCGTGGTGGTGGGTTGTTGTCAGTTCGTTCTATTACTAATGTACCTGTTTTATTTGTTTCGAGTGGAGAAAAAGTTGATGATTTAGAAGCTTTTCATCCGGATCGAATGGCAAATCGTATTTTAGGAATGGGTGATGTTGTTTCACTGGTGGAACAAGCAGAAGAAAAACTGGATATGGATATCCAGAAAAAAACTGCAAAGAATTTAATGGCAGGAACTTTTAATTTTAATGATTTATTAAATCAATATGATGAAATCACAAAAATGGGTTCTATGCAGAAAATGTTAAAGATGATTCCTGGAATGAATAAGATGGCCAATAATGTTGATGATGAGGCTATGAATAAAAATTTAAGGAAAAATCGTGCTATCATTCAATCTATGACTCCATATGAAAGAGAAAATCCAAGTTGCTTAAAAGCAAGTCGAAAAAATCGTATTGCCAGGGGAGCTGGGGTTAAGGTTATGGAAATTAACAAATTAATTAACCAGATTGAACAAATGCAGGCTGTTTCTAAAATGATGAAAAATGGAATGCCAAACATGAATGCGCTACAAAATATGCAGCGTGGTGGAGGAATGCAGGGAATGAGCAAGCATTCTGGTAGTAAAAAAACAAAAAAATCAAAAAAGAAGAAAAAGAAATAAAACTGGTTAGCCAGTTTTTTTCTTAGGAGAAATTATGGAACGATTAGAAAAACAAATTCAATTTTTATTGGAAATGGATAAAGAAAAAAGTATTAAAAGACAGACGCGTTGCACGGACTTGCATATGGAAAACGATGCTGAACATGCTTGGCATATAGCATTGGCTTGTTTATTATTAAATGAATATGCTAATGGAAAAGTCGATGTATCAAAGACCATTTCCATGTTGTTGATTCATGACATCGTGGAAATTGATGCCGGTGATACGTATGCCTATGATGAAAAAGGACAACAAAATGCTTTTGAAAAAGAATACTTGGCAAGTGAGCGTCTTTTTTCTTTATTGCCAGAAGATCAAGGAAAGTTTCTGAAAAGTTTGTGGCTTGAATTTGAGGAGAATAAAACCATGGAAGCAAAATTTGCCCATGCCATGGATAATTTACTTCCAATCATATTAAACGATGCTGATGAAGGAACGATGTGGAAAAAAAATCACGTATCTGTTTCTCAAATTCTAAAACGTCAAGAAAAAACAAAGATGGGATCAACGATTTTATATGATTATATTTTATCAATTGTTCAACAAAATGTGGACAAACAAAATATTATAAAGGACGTGGAAATATGATCAAAGCAATTGATGTTTGTAAATCATATACGGATGTTGTTTTAAATCATTTTTCCTATGAATTTAAAGACAATAAAAGAATTGTTATACAAGGAAAAAGTGGAAGCGGAAAAACAACATTGCTTCGTATTTTAGCGGGACTGGAATCCATGGATTCTGGTTCAATTGAAAAAAAGGAACACCTGAAATTGTCTTATGTTTTTCAACAAGATGCTCTGTTTGATCATTTAACGGCATATCAAAACATTGCTATGGGAGTCAATCAAAAACAAGGAATGGAAAAACAGATTCTATCTGTCAGTAAAGATGTTTCCTGTGATGATTTTTTATATCAAAAAACAAGTACTTTATCTGGAGGACAAAGACAAAGAGTTGCTTTGGCAAGGGCTTTGGTAAAACGGCCAGAAGTCGTTTTAATGGATGAGCCTTTGTCACATTTAGATAAAGAATTAAAAAAGAAAATGATAGAATCTATCATTTTCAATCAGAAAAAATATCAATTTACTTTAATTTATGTAACACATGATGAATGGGAAGCACAAGAAATAGGAGAAGAATTTATATTTATTTAGTCTTCTTCATTTAAGATTTTTTTCACACCATTGTATATTCCATGATTATAAGTCGATGTTGTAACAAAATTCGCAAAGCTTTTGACATAATCACTTGCTGTTCCCGTGGCAACTCCAATGTCTGCTTTTTCAAGCATTCCGATGTCATTTGTACTGTCACCAAAACAAATGGTGTCTTTCCATGTCAGATTTTCGCGTTTTAAAATCATTTCAATGCCGTGAGATTTATCGACTGTTTTATTAAAAATATCATAGCAGAATCCATCGGTTTTAACATTGATTAAGTCTCTTCTTAAATCAGGATGCGATTCCATAAATTCATCGATTGCGTGTTTGTCTTTTGTTAAGACAACAGCATCAAAGGCATTGTGACGTTTATGATAGCTTTGGCTTTGATCATAAAATAAAGAATCTAACACGTTACAGTATTTACAAAAATAATACATTGGATAGAAGTTGTTATAGATATAAGAAGCGTCTCCAAAATGAAATAGTAAACCAAATTCATTTTGTTTACAAAGATTTACTAAATCGTTTAGAGATTGTTTTTCAATGGGAAAAGAATCAATTTCATTTAATTCGGCATCGAGTATATATCCTCCATTGATTGTGACATAATAATCAAATGTGATTTTTTCTAAAATCAGTTTTAATTGATTCAATGGACGGCCTGTTGCAGCACAGACAATATAACCTCTGTCTTTTAGCATTTGAATGGCTTCTAAAGAAGAATCAAGAATAATGTCATTTTCTGTTTGATAGAGCGTTCCATCCATATCAAAAAATACAATTTTATGTTTCATGTTCAAGTTTCCTTTCGTTAAGTATTATACTTGATTTTATATAAAAAGAAAATCAAAAAAACATTGACATTTATTCTTTGAACGTGTAGTCTATTAATGCATGCGAAAAAAGGTTCTGTTTAGAACCTTAATTTATCGGATGAAAAAGGCACACCCGGATGTGTGTACTTAAAAATTTGAAAGGAGGGTTCTTATGCCTACAATCAATCAGTTGATTCGTAAGGGTCGTAAGGCCGGTCAAAACGTTTCAAAGTCACCTGCTTTGAACCGTGGTTACAACTCATTAAAGTCTAAACCAACAAATTTATCATCTCCTCAAAAACGTGGAGTATGTACTCGTGTTGGTACAATGACACCAAAGAAACCAAACTCAGCGCTTCGTAAATACGCTCGTGTTCGTTTAAGTAATGGTATGGAAGTTACTGCATACATTCCAGGAATTGGACATAACTTACAAGAACACTCAGTTGTTTTGATTCGTGGTGGACGTGTTAAAGACTTACCAGGGGTTCGTTATCATATTGTACGTGGTACACTTGACTGTGCTGGTGTTAATGACCGTAAACAATCTCGTTCTTTATATGGAACTAAAAAACCTAAAAAATAAATCAATCGCGAAAGGAGGAATTTAAATGCCTAGAAAAGGACACATTGCCAAACGTGATGTATTAGTCGATCCTATGTATAACTCCAAATTGGTTACTCGTTTAATCAATAAAATCATGATTGATGGAAAAAAAGGGGTTGCGCAGACTATTTTATACAATGCGTTTGATATCGTAGAAGTTAAAACTGGGAAACCAGCCATGGAGGTTTTTGAACAAGCATTAGAAAATGTTATGCCTCAATTGGAATTAAAAGTAAGACGTGTAGGAGGAGCTAACTACCAGGTTCCTGTCGAAGTTAGTGATGAACGTCGTTTAACTTTAGGATTACGTTGGATCGTAAACTATGCACGTTTAAGAAATGAAAAAACAATGGAACAAAGACTTGCGGCTGAAATCATTGATGCTTCCAATGGTTCTGGAGCAAGTGTTAAAAAACGTGATGACACTCATAGAATGGCTGAAGCAAATAAAGCATTTGCTCACTATCGCTGGTAAGAAAGGAGTCGTGTTGTATGCCTAGAGATTATAGCTTAAAAAATACTCGTAACATTGGTATCATGGCACACATCGATGCTGGTAAAACGACTACAACAGAACGTATCCTTTATTATTCTGGAGTTAACCATAAAATTGGGGAAACTCATGACGGTGCCAGTACAATGGACTGGATGGCACAAGAACAAGAACGTGGAATCACAATCACTTCAGCTGCCACTACTTGTCATTGGAAAAAATTAGATGGTACAGGAGACGAATGTCGTATCAATATCATCGATACACCAGGTCACGTGGACTTTACAGTAGAAGTAGAACGTTCTTTACGTGTATTAGATGGTGCAGTAACTGTATTAGATGCTAAAGCAGGTGTTGAACCTCAAACAGAAACAGTTTGGCGTCAGGCAACGACTTATGGAGTACCTCGTATCGTATTTGTAAATAAAATGGATGCGACTGGAGCAGATTTCATTATGTCTTGTAATACAATTATTGATCGTTTAGGAGCAAAATCTTGTCCAATTCAATTGCCTATTGGAGCGGAATCAAGTTTCGAAGGAATCATTGATATCATCGAAAGAAAAGCATTCCATTTCAGTGGAGAATTTGGACGAGTTATTACAGAGGTAGAAGTTCCAGAAGATATGGTGGATCTAATGGAAGAATACCGAATGAAATTATTAGAATACTTAGCAGATTATGATGAAGATTTCATGATGATGGTACTTGAAGGTGAAGAACCAGAAATCGATGAAATTCGCCGTGTATTACGTATTGCCGTATGTGCAGGTGATTTCTTCCCTGTATTATGTGGTTCTGCTTATAAAAACAAAGGAGTTCAATTGGTATTGGATGCCGTTGTAGATTACTTGCCATCTCCATTAGATGTACCTTCTATTAAGGGAACACTGGAAGATGGAACAGAAGCAGAAAGACATCCAAGTGATGAAGAACCATTCTCTGCTTTGGCATTCAAAATTATGACAGACCCATTTGTTGGAAAATTATCTTTCTTCCGTGTTTATTCTGGAACAGCTGATTCAGGAAGCTATGTATTAAATTCAACAAAAGGTAAGAGAGAACGTTTTGGACGTATTGTTCAAATGCACGCAAACTCTCGTAAAGAAATTGATAAAGTTTATTCAGGAGATATCGCTGCAGCAGTTGGTTTGAAAAACACAACAACTGGAGATACTTTATGTGCAGAAAATGCACCAATTATCCTTGAATCAATGGAATTCCCTGAACCAGTTATCGAATTGTCATTGGAACCTAGAACAAAAGCGGATCAAGACAAGATGGGATTAGCTTTATCAAAATTAGCTGAAGAAGACCCTACTTTCAAAACATATACAAACCAGGAAACTGGACAAACAATCATTGCAGGTGTAGGTGAATTACACTTAGACATCATTGTCGATCGTTTACGCCGTGAATTTAAAGTTGAAGCAAATGTAGGTCAGCCACAAGTAGCTTATCGTGAAACAATTCGTGCAGCTGCTGATTGTGAAGGAAAATATGTTCGTCAATCTGGTGGTCGTGGTCAATATGGTCATGTATGGATCAAATTCGAACCAAATGAAGGAAAAGGATTTGAATTCGTTGATGCGATTGTCGGAGGATCTGTTCCTCGTGAATATATCAAGCCAACACAAGAAGGTTTGGAAGCAGCGTTAGAAAATGGTATGATAGCTGGATATCCAGTAATCGATGTTAAAGCAACATTGTTTGATGGATCCTACCATGATGTCGATTCAAGTGAAATGGCTTATAAAATTGCTGCTAGTTTCGCATTGCGTGAAGCTGGTAAAAAATGTAAACCAGTTATCTTAGAACCAATTATGTTAGTTGAAGTAACTGCACCAAGCGAATACTTAGGATCTGTAATGGGAGACGTTTCAAGTCGTCGTGGGCAAATAACAGATCAGGAAGAACGTGGAAATGCAATTATTGTACGTGCCAATATTCCTTTATCAGAAATGTTTGGATACGTAACAGACTTACGTAGTTTCACTCAAGGTCGTGGAACATATTCTATGAAGTTTGATCATTATGCAGAAGTTCCTAAGAGCATTGCAGAAAAGATCATTAAAGAAAATTCGAAAGAAAACTAGTTGAAAAAGACTACAGTTTAAACTAAAATTAATCTGTATGTAATAATCAAATTTTAGGAGGAAAATTTAAAATGGCAAAACAAAAATTTGACAGAAGTAAAGTCCATGTTAATATTGGAACTATCGGTCACGTTGACCATGGAAAAACAACTTTAACAGCTGCTATTACTAACGTATTAGCTAAAAAAGGTATGGCTCAAGCAACTGCTTATGACCAAATCGATGGGGCTCCAGAAGAAAAAGAACGTGGAATCACTATCAACACTGCACACGTTGAATATCAAACAGAAAAACGCCACTATGCTCACGTAGACTGTCCAGGTCACGCTGACTACATCAAAAACATGATCACTGGTGCAGCTCAAATGGATGGATCTATCTTAGTTGTAGCTGCTTCTGATGGTCCAATGCCACAAACTCGTGAACACATCTTATTGGCTCGTCAAGTAGGTGTAGGATCAATTGTTGTATTCTTAAACAAATGTGACATGGTTGATGATGAAGAATTAGTTGACTTAGTAGAAATGGAAGTTCGTGAATTATTAAATGAATACGGATTCCCAGGAGATGACACTCCAATCATTCGTGGATCTGCTTTAAAAGCATTAGAAGGTGATCCTAAATATGTTGGTGCTATCGAAGAATTAATGGATGCTGTTGATACTTGGATTCCAGATCCACAACGTGAAACTGACAAACCATTCTTAATGGCAGTTGAAGACGTAATGACTATTTCTGGTCGTGGTACAGTAGCTACAGGACGTGTTGAACGTGGTGAAGCTCACTTAAATGACGAAGTTGAAATCGTTGGTATTAAAGAAACTCGTAAGACAGTATTAACTGGATTGGAAATGTTCCATAAACAATTAGACGTTGCACAAGCTGGAGACAACATTGGTGCTTTATTACGTGGTGTTGCTCGTACTGAAATCGTACGTGGACAAGTATTAGCTAAACCTGGTTCAGTTACTCCACATACAAAATTCAAAGGACAAATCTATGTATTAACTAAAGAAGAAGGTGGACGTCATACTCCATTTGCTTCTAACTACCGTCCTCAATTCTACTTCCGTACAACTGACGTTACTGGTGTCATCACTTTACCAGAAGGAACTGACATCGTAATGCCAGGTGACAACGTAGAAATCAACGTTGAATTGATTGCTCCAATCGCTTTGGAAAACGGTACTAAGTTCTCTATTCGTGAAGGTGGACACACTGTTGGTTCAGGTACTGTAACTGAAATCGTTGGATAATAAATTTTTGTATTAAACTGCTCAATGAGCAGTTTTTTTATTTTCTTATTGAAAATAGTGTCGTTTTCCTTATAATGTAAAAATATGAAAGAATAAACATGAAAATGTTTTCATAGGTGAACAAATGGAACTCGAGAAATATAAAGTCTTAGTTAAGACCATTGATTCAGGAAGTTTAAGTCAAACGGCAGCGGAGTTAGGATATTCAATTTCTGGTGTAAGCCGTATTATTTCCAGTCTCGAAAAAGAAATCGGTTTTTCTTTATTGGAAAGAACAAGCAACGGTGTGATTGCTACCGAAAAATGTAAAACTCTTCTTCCTTCAATAAAAAAATTCATTGAAGCTGGAAACCAAATTGAAGAAAAAGCACAACAGGCTTTAAATTTACCATTAAAAATTTGTATAGGAGTAGCACATTTACGAATTTATTCCTGGCTTAATGAAATTTTGTATCAATATCAGAAGGAACATAATCAGATTGATGTAACTTTATCGTATGGAACAAGTAGTACTTTAGCTAAAAAAGTAGAAAACGGAGAACTTCATTTTGCTATTATTACAAAACGAGAAGGAAATTTTTTATGGCATCCTCTTTGGATGGACGAAGCCGTTGCATGGGTTCCTTCTTCGAGTCCATTATCTAAATTAGAAAACATTTCATTATCAATTTTTGAAGAAGAAAGCTGTGTTTTTCCTTTTTACAATGAAGAAACAGATTACAGCCGAATTTTTCAAAAATATCATATAAAACCGAATCTGCAAATTATGACATCCGATGAATATGCAACATATTCGGTAGTTGAATCTGGTTTAGGGATATCGGTTAATTTTCGTCATTCTTCTTTGCTTCCAAACGAAAAAGTGATAGTCAAATCTTTAAATCCGGTTATTGACTTACCGATTGGAATTTCGTATCAAAAAAATTTAAGTGAAGAAATTAAATTAATCATGAATGAATTTAAAGAGTCATGTGAAGTTTTAAAGACAAAATTTTAGTGAAATACATTTCTATTTCACTTTTTTTATAATTAATTGACAAAAACGCAATACACATTTGACAATAACGCAAAATTATGTGATTATTGTTGGAGTGAAAGGGGAGAATAGTAAAATGGATAATTCTCAAAAGAAAATTAAGTGGTACGTACTTTCATTTATGTGTTTCTCTACTCTTTGGGGTTTTGGTAACGTCGTAAATGGATTTGTGTACTTCAACGGAATTCAAGTTATCTTCTCCTGGATTTTAATGTTTGCGTTATACTTTGTACCATATGCATTAATGGTCGGAGAAATGGGATCTGCATTTAAAGATTCAGGTGGTGGAGTTACATCTTGGGTTTCTGAAACAGCAGGAAAGAAAATTGCGTATTACGCAGGATGGACGTATTTTGCTGTACATATTACGTATATTGCAAGTAAGAGTACAGGTGGATTAAAAGCATTAAGCTGGATGGTCTTCCAAAATGCAGAAACATATTCATCATTTCCAGTAAAAGCAATTCAATTAGTTACTTTAATTTGTTTATTCTTCTTCTGCTGGGTTGCCAGTCAAGGATTGAATCCTTTGAAGAAATTGGCAACATTAGCTGGTTCTAGTATGTTTGTGATGAGTATTTTATTTATCATCATGATGTTTGCGGCACCAGTAATTAATCCGAATGCAGGATATGTTACTATGGAAATCACTAAAGAAGCTTTGATTCCACAATTTAATGTAAACTACTTTACTTCATTGTCAATTTTAGTATTTGCGGTTGGTGGATGTGAAAAAATTTCTCCATATGTTAATAAAGTAGAAAATGCTTCTAAAGGATTCCCTAAAGGAATGATTGCTGTAGCAATTATGGTTATGATATGTGCCATTTTAGGAACAATAGCAATGGGAATGATGTTTGATCCAGCTGTTATTAATGAATCCGCTGAAAGCTTTAACTTATATGTTTCCAATGGAGCATATTGGGCATTCCAGAAAGTTGGAGAATATTACCATGTTGGAAACTTATTTGTTGTGATTTATGCTGCATGTAATGCGATTGGTCAATTTTCAACTTTAGTTGTCAGTATCGATGCTCCATTACGTATGTTATTAGATGATAAAAACATCAATTGTTATGTTCCAAAAGGTTTATTAAAACAAAATTCAAAAGGTGCATATGTCAACGGTATTATCATGGTAGCTGTGTTATCTGGTACAATTATTTTAGTTCAAATGTTAGTACCTGGAGGAGATGCAGTTATTGCACAATTGAACAAATTAAATTCTGTTTGTATGCCACTTCGTTATTTATGGGTATTCTTTGCATATATTATGTTAAGAAAAGCTACAGATAAATATCCACGTGAATACAAATTCGTAAAATCAAATGGTTTGGCATTGTTCTTTGGAATTTGGTGTTTCTTCGTAACATTGGCTTGTTGTGTATTAGGTATGTACTCAACGGATACATTTACATTGATCTTGAATATTGTTACACCAATTGTATTGGTATTATTGGGATTGATTTTACCTGAAATTCGTAAAATTCAAGATGCAAAAGCTTAATTAATTAAAGAAACCAGGAAACTGGTTTCTTTGTCTTTATTGTGGTAATTTTATAATATAGTAGGAGGCTTATATGAATTATATTGAAACATCAAAAGAATTATTTGATTTTATCCAGAAAAGTCCCAGCATGTTTCATAGCATTGAAACAATTGATTCTTATCTAACAAAAGCTGGTTTTACGTATTTACCAGAAGGAAAACCTTGGACAATTGAAAAAGGTGGATGCTATTTTACAACACGAAATCATTCGAGTTTAATTGCATTTAAAATTGGAAATCTATGCGATCATTATCATTTTCAATTAACAGCAGCCCATTCAGATTCGCCAACTTATAAAGTGAAATCTATTCCTGAGATAGAAGGGCCTCATGAATATTTGCGTTTAGATGTGGAAGCATATGGTGGTATGATTGATTCGACTTGGTTTGATCGTCCATTAACGATAGCGGGACGTGTTTTAATTCGTCAGGGGAATGCAATTGAAAGTCGTTTATTATATATTGATAAAGATATTTTAATGATACCTAATGTTGCGATTCACTTTAATCGTGAAGTCAATGATGGATATAAATACAATCGACAAGTAGATCTTTGTCCACTGTTTTCAGGGGGAGAACTAAAGAAAGGCGCTTTTAATCAAATGATTGCCGATGAATTAGGCGTTGAAGTGAAAGACATATTGGGAAAGGATTTATTTTTGGTGAATCGTCAAAAACCAGTAATTTGGGGATATAAAGATGAATTTGTTTCGACACCGAAGTTAGATGATTTACAGTGTGCTTTTGCGTCTTTAAAAGCGTTTTTACAAGGAAATAATGAACATGGTATTAATGTATATTGTTGTTTTGACAATGAAGAAGTGGGATCCAATACAAAACAAGGGGCTATGTCCACTTTCTTATATGATGTATTAAAACGAATTAACAATGGTTTATCAAAAACAGAAGAAGAATTTTATCAAGCCATTGCCAAGTCGTTTTTGGTAAGTTGTGACAATGCACATGCACTGCATCCAAATCACCCGGAAAAATCGGATGTCATCAATCGCAATTATTTGAATAAGGGAATTGTGATTAAAGAAAGTGCAAACCAGAAATATACAACAGATGCATTCAGTCGCGCCGTTTTTACACAAATATGCCAAAATGCCAATGTACCAGTACAAGTGTTTGCGAATCGTTCGGACATGGTTGGAGGATCGACTTTAGGAAATCTTTCCAATACGCAAGTTTCTTTGCATGCTGTAGATATTGGACTTCCTCAATTGGCTATGCATTCTTCCTATGAAACAGCGGGGATTAAAGATACAACATATGCAATCGAAGCATTAACAACATATTTTAATTCGGATGTTGAAATTGAAGAAGCAAAAGGAATTATCATTAATGGTTGATTTATCAAAATATGATTGGGTAACGAATTCGCTTAAGCCAATAGAAGGTCAGGATTCTAAAATCAAAGAGGTAATGGATGCCATTGATAAAAAGAACTGGACAAAAGTACGTAAATATTTCATGGGTTGTTATTTCTTAGATCAGATTTCAAATCTTTCGATTTCAAAAGATGCAGGAAAAGATATTCGTTCCTGGGAAAAATCTAATTCTTATAAAAAAGTAAAAGAACGTATTAAAGAAGAAGACTATACAAAATTTAATATTGCGTCGATTTTCAGTATGATGTCTTTTTGCATGATTTTAATGTTTTTAAAAGCTGTCATTCTACAATCGTTTGTGATTTCTTTTAGTGTAGATGCCATTGTGGCATGTGTTTGTCTGTATTTATTGATTCGTAATTATATTGTTCGATATCGTCTTTATTCTATTTATACGCAAGACAATCAGTATTTAAAATTAGATATTACGGCATCTATTTTCTGCATTTTAATGAAGATTTTAGTTCCTGCCTATATTGATTTGACAATATTTATGATGATTATTTTGTATGTAATTACGGTACGAAAGAAGTTCAAAAACATCTTAAAAAATTGTTAAAAAGGGCTTGCATAGCCCTTTTTATTATGCTAAAATTCTTAAGCATTGCGAGGAAGTGCGAGGTTGCTGACCCACTGAAATCCGTTGTCATGGGTGTTGTCAGGTAATTCGCATGGAGCATGTTTATCAAGAATAAACGAAAGGAGTTACACATGGCAAAAAACACAATGAGAATTCGCTTAAAAGCGTATGAGCACCGAATCTTAGATGATAGTGCTAAGAAAATTGTCGAAGCTGCGACAAAGCATGGAGCTAAAAAAGTAGTTGGACCTGTTCCTCTACCAACAGAAAAACAAGTAGTTACAATTTTGAGAGCTGTTCACAAATATAAAGATTCTCGTGAACAATTTGAAATTCGTACTCACAAACGTTTAATTGAAATTGTTGCACCAACAAAGGAAACAATTGATTCTTTACAAAGACTTGAACTTCCAAGTGGTGTAGACATTGAAATTAAACTTTAATGGAGGTGTCTAAAGATGAAAGGACTATTAGGAAGAAAATTGGGAATGACACAAGTTTTCACAGAAGACGGTGTATTAATTCCTGTAACTGTAATTGAAGCAACTCCAAATGTTGTTTTACAAAAGAAAACAGCTCAAACAGATGGATATGAAGCAATTCAGTTAGGATTTGAAGAAATCAAAGAAAAACGTACAACTAAAGCAAACATCGGACACTGTAAAAAAGCTAATACAAGTCCAAAACGCTTTATTAAAGAAGTTCGTGACTGTGAATTGGATGTTAATGTAGGTGACTTAGTTGCGGTTGACATTTTTGAAGCAGGAGAACAAGTCGATGTAATTGGAACAAGCAAAGGAAAAGGATATAACGGTACAATCGTTCGTAACAATGCACACCAAGGTCCTAAGACACACGGTGGTTCTAAGAATATTCGTCATATCGGTTCATTGGCTACAAATGGTATTACTTCTCGTCAGGGACGTATCATGAAGGGAACAATCATGGCTGGTCAAGAAGGTGGTTATAGAACTACGAACCAAAACTTAACAGTGATTAAAGTAGATCGCGAAAATAACTATGTTTTAGTAAAAGGAAATGTTCCTGGGCCTAAAAAAGGTTGTGTGATGATTCGTACAGCGAAAACATCAAAAGGAAATAAAGCACCTGTTACTTTAGTAGATTACAGTGCAAGTAAGGAGGTTCAAGAATAATGGCAATGATCGACGTTATTAACCAAAATGGTCAAGTAGTTAGTTCAATTGAATTGAACGACGCGGTATTTGGAATTGAACCAAACCAACAAAGTTTATATGATGCATTAAAAATGCAGATGGCAGGTCGTCGTCAAGGAACAAGTGCGACAAAAGGTCGTAGCGAAGTTTCTGGTGGTGGTAGAAAACCTTATCGTCAAAAAGGAACTGGACGTGCTCGTCAAGGTTCTATTCGTGCCACTCAATTTAGAGGTGGTGGAACGGTATTTGGAGCTACACAACGTGATTATTCTTATAAAATCAATAAGAAAGTTCGTCGTTTAGCTTTAAAATCTGCTTTAAGTGAAAAAGTTGCTGAAACTTCATTGAGCGTATTAGATCAATTTGAAATTGCTCAACCTAAGACAAAATCATTTGTTTCAATTTTAAGTGCAATCAAAGCACCTAAGAAAACATTGTTTGTTCTTGGAGAAAACGAAGATTCAACAAATGTGATTTTATCTGGACGCAATATTCCAGGTGTTGGATTTGCAACAAGCAAAAGCATCAACGTATATGATTTAGTGAATGCAAATCAAATCGTTATGACTGTTGCTGCCGTCAAAGAAGTAGAGGAGGCTTTAGCATAATGAAAGATTATAGAGATGTAATTATTCGCCCAATCATTACTGAAAAAAGCATGAAATTAATGGCTGAAGACAACAAATACACTTTTGAGGTAGCTAAATCAACAAATAAAGTTGAAATTCGTCAAGCAGTGGAAGCTATCTGGAATGTAAAAGTTGAACAAGTAAATACATCAAATAGCAAACAAAGAACAAAACGTGTAGGACGTTATATGGGAAAAGTTCCTGCTGTTCACAAAGCTATTGTTAAATTAAAAGAAGGATATTCAATCGACTTATTTGGAGATGCTGAATAATCCAGTCAGGGAGAAGACGCTATTTCCTGAATAAATATTGCGTATAGAAGGAGATTATTGTTTATGCCAATTCAAAAGTATAAACCAACGACACCTGGTCGTCGTGGGATGAGCGTTTTGACAAATGAAGAATTGACTGCTTCAAAGCCAGAAAAAAGCTTATTAGCCCCATTAAAATCAAAAGGTGGACGTAATAACACAGGACGTATTACAACACGTCATAAAGGAGCTGGACATAAAAGAGCTTATCGTATTATTGATTTCAAACGTAACAAAGATGGAGTTCCAGCTAAAGTTGCTACAATCGAATACGATCCAAACCGTTCAGCAAATATTGCATTAGTTGTATATGCAGATGGAGAAAAACGATACATCATCGCTCCAAAAGATTTAAAAGTAGGGAACAAAATTGTTTCTGGTGTTGAAACAGATATCAAAACTGGAAACTGCTGTGAATTAAGAAATATGCCAGAAGGTACTATCGTTCACAACGTTGAATTGAAACCTGGTAAAGGTGGACAAATGGCTCGTTCAGCTGGGTGCTCTGCTCAAATCTTAGGTATTGAAGATAAATATGTAACTCTTCGCTTACAATCTGGAGAAGTTCGTAAAGTATTAGGAAATTGCCGCGCTACAGTTGGTGTAGTTGGAAATGAAGACTATAGCTTAGTTAACATTGGTAAAGCAGGTCGTACACGTCATATGGGTATTCGTCCTACTGTTCGTGGATCTGTTATGAACCCTAATGATCACCCTCATGGTGGTGGTGAAGGTCGTACACCAATTGGTCGTAAGTCTCCAATGACACCTTGGGGTAAAAAAGCCTTGGGTGTTAAGACTCGCGATAGTAAAAAAGCTAGCAACAAGTTAATCATTCGTCGTCGTAACGGTAAATAGTAAGGAGGTAAAATTGAAATGAGTCGTAGTTTGAAAAAAGGACCTTTTGTGGATGAACATTTAATGAAAAAGGTCGAAGCTTTAAATGAATCTGGTAAAAAAGAAGTCATTAAAACTTGGAGCCGTCGTTCAACAATTTTCCCTCAATTTGTAGAACATACATTTGCCGTATACAATGGAAAAGAACACGTTCCTGTTTATGTAACAGAAGATATGGTTGGACACAAACTAGGTGAATTTGTTCCAACTCGTAAATATACTGGTCATGCCAGTGATGACAAGAAAGGTAAACGTTAGGAGGAATTGAAAATGGAAGTTAGAGCTACTGCAAAAACACTACGTATTCAACCTCGTAAAGCTAGACTTGTCTTAGACTTAATTCGTGGAAAAAGCGTAGAAGAAGCGGCTGCAATTTGCAAATTTACTCCAAATAAAGGAGGCGCATTGGTTGGTAAAGTATTAAACAGTGCGGTTGCAAATGCGGTAAACAACAATGAATTAGATGAAAGCAAATTATTTGTAAAAGCTTGCTGGGCAGATGAAGGAATCACATTAAAACGCTACATGCCTCGTGCAAAAGGTAGTGCAAGTCCAATTAACAAGCGTACAAGCCACATTACAGTTGTCGTGGCTGAAAGAGATTAGGAGGTAAGCTATGGGACAAAAAGTATCGCCTATCGGAATGCGTGTCGGAGTGATTCGTGATTGGGAATCTAGATGGTACGCTGATGATAATGAATTCGGTTCATTTTTAATGGAAGACGTTAAGATTCGTGAATTCATCGAAAAATACTATGCTGATTTAGCAAATGCTGCAGCAGATAAACGTAAAGCTAATCCTCAAATTTCACGTATTGAAATTGAAAGATCTAAAAATCGTTTAACAGTGATCATTCGTACAGCACATCCTGGTGTTGTTATTGGTCAAGATGGTAAATCAATCGAGGGATTGAAGAAAAAATTAGAAAAATTAACAAATGCTAAAAACATTCAAGTAAATGTTATTGAAATCGCAAATCCAAATTTAGATGCTCGTTTAGTAGCACGTTGGATTGCAGATGAATTAGAAGGACGTAAATCTTTCCGTGCTACACAAAAGAAAGCTATTCAAAACACAATGCGTGCTGGAGCTAAAGGAATTAAAACTTCTGTTTCTGGTCGTTTAGGTGGAGCTGATATGGCTCGTTCAGAAGGTTATTCTGAAGGTGTAGTTCCTCTACATACATTACGTAGTGATATTGACTATGCAATTGAAGAAGCAAAAACAACTTATGGACAATTTGGTGTTAAAGTTTGGATTTGCCGTGGAGAAGTTCTTCCTGGAGAAATGGTAAAAGAACCAGAAGCTCCAAAACAAAGACCTGCACGTAAAGGAAAAGGACGTCGTAACTTTAATAAAGATGGACGTCAACAAAACCGTGCTCCTAAAGCTGCAGCGGCTAAAGCTGGTGCAGAAGTAAACAAAGGAGGTAACGAATAATGTTAATGCCTAAACGTACAAAGTATAGACGACCTCATCGCTTAAGCTACGAAGGACGTAGTAAAGCAGGACGTACTATTGACTTTGGTGAATATGGATTGGTTGCTGAAAGCGGTGCATATGTTAGTAACCGCCAAATCGAAGCTGCGCGTATTGCTATGACACGTTATATGAAACGTGGAGGAAAAGTATGGATTCGTATTTTCCCTCATATGGCAAGAACGAAAAAACCTCTTGAAGTTCGTATGGGTTCTGGTAAAGGGGCACCTGAAGGATGGGTTGCTGTTGTACAACCTGGACGTGTTATGTTCGAAGTTGGAGGAGTTAGTGAAGAAATCGCTCGTGAAGCTCTTCGTTTAGCTGCTCACAAATTACCAGTAAAAACGCGTTTTGCTAGAAAAGGAGAAGTAGAATAATGTTAATTAAAGAAATTCGTGAAAAATCAAATGAAGAACTTTTATCAACAATTGATACTTTAAAAGATGAATTATTTAATCTTCGTTTCCAACAAGCAACTGGTGATTTAGAAAATCCAGCTCGCATTAAAGCCGTAAAAAAAGAAATTGCTCGTATTAAAACAGTTTTGACTGAGCGTGAAAACGCTAATAAAGAATAGGGAGGACCATTCGATGGAAAGAAATACTCGTAAAGTATATCGTGGTGTTGTTGTGTCTGATAAAATGGATAAAACAATTACGGTAGTTGTTGAAACAAAGAAAACACATCCATTGTATGGAAAACGTGTAAAATATTCTAAGAAATTTAAAGCACATGATGAAAACAACGAAGCACATGTTGGAGATAAAGTTGTGATTATGGAAACTCGTCCATTATCTGCAACAAAACGTTTCCGCTTAGTTGAAATCGCTGAAAAAGCACGTGCTTAATACAGGAGGGCGAAACAATGATTCAAAATGAAAGTCGTTTACGCGTCGCTGATAACACCGGAGCTAAAGAAGTATTGGTTATCCGTTGTTTAGGTGGAAGCGTAAGAAAAACAGCAAATATCGGTGACATCGTTGTATGCAGTGTAAAACAAGCTACTCCTGGTGGAACTGTAAAAAAAGGTGACGTAGTAAAAGCCGTTATCGTTCGTACAAGACGTGGGGTTCGTCGTGAAAATGGTTCATATATCCGTTTTGATGACAACGCTGTAGTAATTATTAAAGATGATAAAACGCCAAAAGGAACTCGTATTTTCGGGCCAGTTGCTCGTGAATTACGTGACAAAGATTTCATGAAGATCGTTTCTTTGGCTCCAGAAGTGTTATAGGAGGTGTCCAAAGTGAGAATTAAAAAAGGTGATCAAGTTAAAGTTATTACTGGTGCTTACAAGGGCACAATCGGAAAAGTAACTGCTGCTTTCCCAAAAGAAAACAAAGTTATTGTTGAAGGGGTTAATATGGTGAAAAAACACTTGAAACCAACTCAACAAAATCCTGAAGGTGGAATTGTTGAAAAAGAAGCAAAAATCCATGTTTCAAATGTTATGTTATACGATGAAAAAGCAAAAGTTGCTTCTCGTGTTCGTATGGAAGTTAAAGATGGTAAAAAAGTTCGCGTATTTGTTAAGAGCGGAAATGAAGTTAAATAAGGAGGGTGTTTAAATGAATCGTTTACAAGAAAGATATCAAAACGTTGTTGTCCCTCAACTTATGAAAGAATTCAACTACACATCAGTTATGGAAGTACCAAAAATTGATAAAGTTGTTGTTAACATTGGTGTAGGTGACGCAATTACAAATGCTAAATTATTAGACGAAGCTGTTGAAGAATTAACAGCCATTACTGGACAAGCTCCAGTTATTACAAAAGCTAAGAAATCCATTGCGAATTTTAAATTGCGTGAAGGAATGTCTATTGGATGTAAAGTGACTTTACGTAGACAAAAAATGTATGAATTCTTAGATAAATTGTTCAATATTTCTTTACCACGTGTTCGTGACTTCCGTGGTGTAAGTGACACAAGCTTTGATGGTCGTGGAAATTATACATTAGGAATTAAGGAACAAATCATTTTCCCTGAAATTGATTTCGATAAAGTAAATCGTTCTCGTGGAATGGATATTGTTATTGTAACAACAGCTAAAACTAACGAAGAGGCACGTGCTTTATTAAAAGCTATGGGAATGCCTTTCAAGAAATAGGAGGATCTTATGGCAAAAAAATCAATGGTTAATAAACAGCAACGTCCTCAAAAATATAAAGTTCGTGAGTATACTCGCTGTGAACGTTGTGGTCGTCCACATTCAGTTTTAAGAAAATATAAAATCTGTCGTATTTGCTTCAGAGAATTAGCTTACAAAGGGCAAATTCCTGGTGTGAAAAAGGCAAGTTGGTAAGAAGGAGGCATATTAATATGATTATGACTGATCCAATTGCGGATATGTTAACAAGAATCCGTAACGCATTGCAACAAAAACATGAAACAGTTAGTATGCCATCATCTAATGAAAAGAAAGCAATTGCTAAAATTTTAAAAGATGAAGGTTATATTACTGACTTTGCAGTGGAAACAGATGGTGTTAAGAAAACATTGACAATTACTTTAAAATACAAAAACAATGAAAAAGCAATCAAAGGATTGCGTCGTATTTCTAAACCAGGATTACGTGTTTATTCAAAAGTTGAAGACTTACCACGCGTAATAAGTGGATTAGGAATCGCCATCATTTCTACATCAAAAGGATTGATGACAGATAAAGATGCTCGTAAAGCCCACTTAGGTGGAGAAGTCATCGCATACGTTTGGTAATAAATAGGAGGAAAAAGAAATGTCACGTATCGGGAATAAACTGATTACCATTCCTGCTGGAGTTACAATTGAAGTAGCTGCAGGGAATGAGGTGACTGTTAAAGGGCCAAAAGGAACTTTAACTCGTACGTTTTCTGATTTAATGGATATCCAAATTGAAGAAAATGTTGTCACTGTTAAACGTCCAAATGATCAAAAAGTAACAAAACAATTGCATGGAACAACTCGTGCTTTGTTACATAATATGGTTGTTGGTGTATCTGAAGGATACAGAAAAGATTTAAAATTAGTCGGAATCGGATTCCGTACAGCTGTTAAAGGAAATACATTGACTTTAACTGTTGGATATTCACACCAAGTAGAAATGACTATTCCAGAAGGATTAGAAGTTACTTGTTTAGATGCAGCTGGAAAAGTTTCTCCAACTGATATCCAAATTAAAGGAATTGATAAACAATTAGTTGGTCAATTTGCTGCAGAAGTTAGAGCTGTTCGTAAACCTGAACCATACAAAGGTAAAGGTATTCGTTACAAAGATGAAGCTGTTCGTCGTAAAGAAGGTAAGACAGCTGGTAAGAAATAGTGGGAAGGGAGACTAAAATATGATTAATAAAGTATCACGTAATGAAACTAGATTACGTCGTCACGCTCGTGTACGTACTAAAATTAGCGGAACTCCTGAATGCCCACGTTTGAATGTATTCAGAAGTAATGCTCATATTCATGTTCAAATTATTGATGACGTTAATGGAGTAACATTAGTAAGTGCATCAAGTGTTGAAATGAAATTAGAAAATGGTGGAAACAAAGAAGCTGCTCGTTTAGTTGGTGCTGAAATTGCTAAACGTGCATTGGAAAAGAACATTAAACATGTTGTTTTCGATCGTGGTGGATATGTTTACACTGGTCGTGTTCAAGCATTAGCCGATGCAGCTCGTGAAGCTGGATTAGAATTTTAGGAGGTCGCACAATGGCATTAGATAGAAAACCAAGAAAAGACCAAAAAGAATATGAAGATCAAGTAATTGCTATCAACCGCGTTACTAAAGTTGTTAAAGGTGGTCGTCGTTTCCGTTTTGCTGCATTAGTTGTAGTTGGAGACCGTAAAGGACATGTAGGTATTGGAACAGGAAAAGCAAATGAAGTTCCTGATGCAATCCGTAAAGCAACTGAAGATGCTAAGAAAAATATGATCGAAGTACCTGTTATCAACGATACAATTCCACATGAAATTACAGGAGAATATGGAGCTGGTAAAGTCTTTATGCGTCCTGCAAGTGATGGTACTGGGGTAATTGCTGGTGGGGCTGCTCGTGCTGTATTAGAATTAGCAGGTATTAAAGATATCCTTACAAAATGTATTGGATCTCGTACAAAAATTAATGTTGTTCGTGCAACATTTGAAGGTTTACGTAATTTAAGAACTATTGAACAAGTTGCAGAAATTCGTGACTTGAAACCAGAAGAAGTTCGCGGTTAATAGGAGGGTAAAAGATGAAATTACATACAATGAGTTCTACTGCACCTCGTCAAAACCGTAACCGTGTTGGACGTGGTCCAGGAAGTGGAAATGGAAAAACATCCGGACGTGGTCAAAAAGGACAAAATTCAAGAAGTGGTGGAGGAGTTCGTTTAGGATTTGAAGGTGGACAAACTCCATTAGCAAGACGTTTACCAAAACGTGGATTCACAAATTTCAATCGCAAAGAATATGCAATTGTTAATGTGGAAACTTTAAATCGTTTTGAAGACAATACAGTTGTTAATGCTGCATTGTTGTTAGAAACTGGAATCATCAAAAAAGAACTTTCTGGTTTAAAAGTTCTTGGAAATGGTGAATTAACAAAGAATTTAACTGTACAAGCTGCTAAATTCTCTAAATCAGCGCAAGAAGCAATTGAAAAAGCAGGCGGAAAAGCTGAGGTAATTTAATGGCATCAAAAAGTAAGGCAAATGGAGTAAAATCAAATACACTTGGTTTCTTTGGGTCAATTCGTGCAATGATCACAAACAAAGACATTAGAAACAGAGTATTATTTACTTTGTTCGCCTTTCTTGTGTATCGTTTAGGATCTGCCATCACAGTTCCAAACGTGAATACATCTGTATTGGTAGAAAGTTTAGAAGAGAATTCATTATTCGCAATGATTAACTTATTGGGTGGTGGAGGATTAGAACAATTTTCCGTCTTTGCTCTAGGTGTAACGCCATATATCACCGCATCAATCATCATTCAATTACTAAGTATGGATGTTATTCCCCAATTAACTGAACTATCAAAATCAGGAGCTAGCGGACGTAAAACATTAGATAAATATACACGTTATTTAGCTGTTGTATTTGGTTTTGTACAATCTTTTTCTACGGTATATGGACTTTCAAAAAACTATCCAAGTTTATTAACAGGTGGAACCAATTTAGCCACTGTTCTATATATCGCTACTATTTTTACAGCTGGAACGATGTTTTTGGTTTGGATTGGAGATCAGATTTCAACAAAAGGAATTGGAAACGGTATTTCCATGGTTATAATGGCCGGAATTGTAGGACGTTTGCCTCAACAATTTTCTACAGCTTATTCTACTTTAATCAGTAGTGCAGATGCGCCTGATTATGGAATTGCTTTATTTATTTCTTATATTATTTGTTATTTATTAATTATTGTATTTGTAACATTAATTAATACAGCTGAAAGAAAAATTCCAATTCAGCAAACATCTAGTTCATTGGAAATCATCAAAAATAAAAATGATGATTATCTTCCATTAAAAGTAAATTCAGCAAGTGTAATCCCTGTTATTTTTGCGAGTTCATTAATGATGGCTCCTTTACAAATTGCCAGCTTCTTCTCACAAAATGATTTTACACGAGCATTGAATAACTTTTTAGGATTAAAAACATGGTATTCTTTGGTAATCTATGTCGTATTAATTTTGTTCTTTACTTTCTTCTACACAAAAATGCAAATCAATCCGGAAGAATTTAGTAAGAACCTTGCAAAATCTGGACAATATATTCCAGGTATTCGACCAGGAACAGAAACTCAAAATTATGTAAATAGAGTATTATCTCGTATTACTGTTTTTGGTTCAATCGCATTGGCATTGATTGCCGTATTGCCACACGCAATGACTTTATTCTGGCCAGATTTATCATCTTCAATGGCACTTGGTGGAACTGGATTAATTATTGTTGTTGGTGTTGCTATTGAAACTGTAAAACAAATTCAAGGATTAATAACGCAAAAATCTTATAAAGATTATTACTAAAGGAGAAATAATATGAATATCTTTATTATGGGAGCTCCTGGATCTGGTAAAGGAACTTTCTCAAATCGAATTAAAGAAGAATTCAACTTAAATCATATTTCTACTGGTGACATCTTCCGTGAAAACATTTCGAAAGGAACTGAATTAGGTTTACAAGCAAAGGCTTATTCTGAAAAAGGTTTATTAGTTCCAGATGAAATCACAAATAAAATGGTAAAAGATTTTCTAAGTACTTTAGAAGATAAGAAAAATGGGTATTTATTAGATGGATATCCAAGAACATTGGATCAAGCCAAAGCATTTGAAGAAATGACTAATGGAACAGATTTAGCTGTTGAAAAAATTGTTGTAATGGATGTTCCATTTGATGAATTAACTCGTCGTATTACAGGACGCCGTACATGTAAAAAATGTGGTGCTATCTATAATATTTATTCAAAACCACCAAAAGTAGAAGAAACATGTGATTGTTGTCAGACTCCTTTAACACAAAGAAAAGACGACAATGCAGAAAGTTTAAAAGTGCGTTTAGATGAATATTCTAAAAACACAGAACCAGTTATTTCATATTATGAAGAAAAAGGTATGGTTTCAAAAGTAGATGCCTCTAAGTCTATTGATGAAATTTGGCCTGTTTTAAAAGAAATCTTGAAAAAATAATAAATTGCGCTTATAATAAAATAAGCGCAATTTGCTTGCGTTAACAGTAAACATTACGTTTCTGTTAAAATCCGCATAAATTTTATGCGTATTTTAGCAGGGAAATACGTGATTAGAAAGGTTAGTAAACATGAAAGTAAGACCATCTGTGAAACCGATTTGCGACAAATGCAGAGTAATAAAGA
>NZ_JBJEEY010000174.1:0-24590 GCF_051873555.1 Floccifex sp.
GATTAGCGCAATTTTTTTTATTTTAGGGTTATTTACTCGTTACAGCCCCTTTTTTTTGTTGACTTTTATTCTTAAATAGTTCACAATATGAACGGTTCATAAAGTGAACTAATGGAGGCGCTATGAACACTTCAGAAGAATTAATTAAAATATGGAATCAATTGTCTTATGTATTAAAACCAAAGCGATTGTTTTCAAAACTTTCTTATAATGAACAAACAATTTGTTCAATATTGATGAATAATAAAGAACACTATACTGCAACGGATTTAATTCAAATGACGGGTTTACTAAAATCTCAAATGAATAAAATCATGTCACAATTAGAAGAAAAAAAAGTAATTGAACGTGTTCGTTTGCAGGAAGATAAACGAAAAATGGTGATTTCACTTACCGATTATGGAAAATCTTTATATTTATCCGAACATCAAATTGTTTTAGAAATTGGAAATCATATTACACATCAACTTGGAAAAGAAAAATCAGAACAATTGGTGTCTTTAATGAAAGAAGCATTAGAAAGTATTGAAGGAGAAAAACTATGACTATAAAAATTATTACAGATTCAGGATGTGATATTACGCAGGCACAAGCTAGAGAAAAAGGAATTGTCGTATTGCCGTTGACAACAATTATTGATGGCATAGAATATCGAGATGGCATCGATATTCAAGTAGAAGAGTTTTATGATAAATTAAAAAACTCACAGATTATGCCAACAACATCACAAGTATCGCCGGGTGCTTTTTTAGATGCATTTGAAGAATACAAAGACCATGATATTTTGTGTTTAACTATTTCATCAAAACTTTCTGGATGTCATCAAAGTGCTTGTTTGGCAGCACAAGGTTTTGATAATGTTCGTGTTGTAGATACATTAAATGTTTCTCTAGGATCTCGTAATTTAATTGATTTAGCGTTGTCTTATATTGAAAAAGGAATGGATATTGAAGAAATTGTGAATCAATTGGAAATCGATAAACAAAATTGTAAAGTATTTGCGTACTTTGATACATTAGAATACTTAAAAAGAGG
Source organism: Floccifex sp. (assembly GCF_051873555.1). Classification (GTDB taxonomy): domain Bacteria; phylum Bacillota_I; class Bacilli_A; order Erysipelotrichales; family Erysipelotrichaceae; genus Floccifex. Next base: position 1,036 of record NZ_JBJEEY010000174.1, read on the forward strand.
AGGAAGAATTTCTTCTACTGTAGCAGCTGCTGGCGCAATTTTAAATATCAAGCCTGTTTTAACTTTAAATGAAGGTGAAATTGTAATGGATGGAAAGGCAAGGGGTTTAAAGAAAGCAAGTTCCTATATGGCAAATCGTATCTATGATGAAATTGATTTTTCTAAACCATTGTGCTTGGCTTATTCAGGAATGGATAGAGAAGGTGTTCAATCGTTTTTATCTTCAAATCAAGATATATTGAAATTAAACAATCCGGCAATTTATCAAATTGGACCAACGATTGGAACACATGCCGGAAATGGAGCCGTTGCGATGAGTTATTTCAAGAAGTGAGTTCACTTCTTTTTTTATATGTTATACTTAATCCATGAAAATAGCTCTATCCGATCACTTTACTTATCAAAAACTCATAGCTTTTGTCTTTCCTACAATATGCATGATGATTTTTACTTCCATTTACAGTATTGTGGATGGATTTTTTGTCTCGAATTATGTTGGAAAAACCGCTCTGGCATCTGTAAATTTAATTATGCCTTTTTTGATGATTGTCTCTAGTTTTGGTTTTATGATGGCAACTGGTGCCAATGCGATTATTGGAAAGACTTTAGGAGAAGGAAAGAAAAAAGTGGCCAATGAATATTTTTCTTTTGTGATTTTGTTTATCTTTATCATTGGATTGATTATTTCTATATTAGGCTTTATTTTTATGCCAGTGATTGTTGATTTTTTGAAAGCAACACCACAAATGCGTCCTCTTACCATTTTATATGGACGCATTATGATGATATCTTCACCTTTCTTCATGTTACAGACTTCTTTCCAAACTCTATTTGTGACAGCTGAAAAACCAAAATATGGTTTATATGTTACGATTGGTTCGGGATGCGCCAATATAATTTTTGATTTTTTACTAGTTGGATATTTTCATTTTGGAATTGCAGGGGCCGCCATTGCCAGTGCTTCATGTGAAATCATGGGTGGAAGTCTTCCTGTAGTTTATTTCTTTTCAAAACACAATTCGTCTTTGCTTCATTTTGTGAAACCTAAAATGGAAGGAAACCTGTTAATAAAAGCTATGGCAAATGGATCCAGTGAATTTGTCAGCAATATTTCAAGTTCATTAGTGGCTATGGTTTATAATTTTCAATTGCTTCGATTGGCAGGTCAAAATGGAATTGCTGCGATGGGAGCCATTTTATATGTAAACTTTATTTTTGTAGCCATTTTTATGGGCTATGCCACTGGATGTGCACCTTTATCGAGTTATAATTACGGCGCCCAAAATGAAAAAGAGCTAAAAAATATCTTTAAGAAATCTTGTATCTGTGTGATTTCTCTTGGATTGTTTTTAACTCTTATTTCACTTTGTTTTAATTCTACTTTGATGAAATTATTTGTGGGCTATGACAAAGAATTATATACTATGGCTTGTAAAGCCTTTCGTATTTATTGTTTTCAATATATTTTTACCGGCATTGCCATGTATGGTTCTTCTTTTTTTACATCACTTAATAACGGAAAAATATCGGCTCTTTTATCTTTTTTGAGATGTTTTATCTTCCAAATGGGAAGTTTGTTTCTATTTCCTTATTTATTTGGATTAGATGGAGTCTGGATGGCTTGTATTGTGGCTGAAATATGTATTAGTATATTAACCATTCTTTGTTTATTTCATTATAAAAATCAATACCATTTTATGTAATGGATTTCGCACGATAATTCACTTCAGATACTTTATAAATTGTCACAAACGCTTGTGGATCCATTTTTTGGATGAAATTCATTAACTTTTGATATTCCGATTTATTCACAATCACAATGATTTCGTTTCGCTTTTCCATTGTATAGGCACCATAAGCTTCATAAATAGTAGCACCAGAATGCAGGTCATGTAATACAAATTGACGAATGTCTTCCATATAATCAGAGACAATACAAATCTTTCTTTTTAAATCTTGTTCGAAAATAAACTGATCCAAAACCAGTCCATTTAAGTAAGTTCCTAATACACTGATTACAACAGTTTTGGAGTCATAGGCCAGACAAGAAGAAAGGGCAATAAACATGCCGGAATATGTCATGGCTTTTCCGATGTCCATTCGAAAATATTTATTCATGATTTTGGCAACAATGTCTAAGCCTCCAGAAGAGGCATTCATGTTGAATAAAATACATTGGCCTAAACTAACCACAAAAATATAGGCGGCTACATCTAATATAGGATCTTGTGTTAATGATTGAAAATCGGGGAATATAATTTCATAGATCTTTAAGAAAAAAGGTAATAATAAAGAAGTATAAATCGTTTTCGCTCCAAATTCATTTCCAATTAAAATAAATCCTACAATCAATAAAAGAACATTCAATCCCATGGTAATGGTTGCGATAGAAAAGGGAATAAAATTGGATAAAACAATCGCAAATCCAGAAATACTGCTGACAGAAGCATGACTGGGATATAAAAAGAAAAAGACGGCGCTTGATATAATCAAGGTCGCAATTGTCATTTGTAAAAATTCTTTAATCGTTTTCATTTGTTTCTTTCCTTTGATAATAATGAACCATAGAGATTCCATATTTCTTTTGTTTGATTTTTTCTAGAGACGAAAAAGAATTGGGAAGCTCTTTTTCTTTTTTAGTTCGAATAGCTAAGATTCCATCTTCTTTTAATAAATGTGTTTTAGCCATGGCTTCCATAACAGGAATAAAGATTTCATCCACGGTATAAGGTGGATCTAAATAAATAATATCAAATGGCTGTTTTTTTGAATCTAAGGCAGGTAAAACCTGAAAAATATCGTCTTGAATTACAGAATATAATTCAGAATCAAAGTGACATCCTTTTAAATTGGTTTGAATCGTTTGAATGGCATTTTTATCATTATCAATAAAAACAGTATAAGAAGCATTTCTTGAAATAGCTTCAATTCCCATGCTTCCACTTCCCGCAAAACAATCTAAAAAACGACAGCCATTGACTTTAAATTGCCAACTATTGAATATAGCTTCTTTTATTTGATCAGTTACGGGTCGAGTATGCATCCCTTGAGGGGCAATGAGTTTTTTTCCTCTGGCTTTTCCTGAAATAACGCGCATAAATTTCTCCTTGCTGTACCTTTCATTATACATAAATTTATAAAAAAAGCATCGCAAATTTGTTTCCTAAAAGAAATGAAAAAATACGCGAGTAAATGCATAAGTTGTGGTATGATATGTATACATATAGGAGGAGTACATATGTTAAAAGTAATTCGCGCTCGTGACTACAAAGATATGTCAAGAAAAGCAGCTAATATTATTTCTGCACAAATTATTTTAAAAAATGATTCAGTTTTAGGATTGGCAACAGGATCCACACCAATTGGTATTTATAATACATTGGCTCATTGGTGTGATAAGGGAGATTTGGATTTCTCAAAAGTCAAAACTGTTAACTTAGATGAATATGTTGGATTGCCTGCATATCATGAACAAAGTTATTATTATTTCATGAGAGAAAATTTATTCAAAAGAGTCAATATTGATATCAATAATACGCATTTACCAGATGGTACAGCTGATGATGCACAAGCTGAATGTGAAAGATATCATAATGTGATTGAATCTATGGGTGGAATTGATCTTCAATTATTGGGAATTGGAAACAATGGTCATATTGGATTTAATGAACCTTCTGATATTTTCGAAACAAAAGTTCATAAAGTGGAATTAACAGAAAGTACAATTCAAGCTAACTCTCGTTTATTTGATTCGATTGATGATGTTCCTCGTTATGCTTATACAATGGGAATTGGAGAAATCATGAGTGCTAAACACATCTTGATTGTTGCTTCTGGTAAAGCCAAAGCGCCAATTGTTAAAGAATTAATTGAAGGACCAGTGACTCCAAAAGTACCGGCTTCTATTTTAAAATTCCATGGAAATGTAACTCTAATTGCAGATGAAGATGCAATGAGTCTGGTGAAATAAATCAGGTGCTGTTACGAAATTATTCATTTCGTAACAGCACCTTTTTGATTTCGAATATATTCTAAAGCCTCTTTCACTCCATCATGATCGTTATCGCTTACCACAATATGTGCTTGTTTTTTGATTTCATCACTGCTATTTCCCATCGCAATGGCTAGACCTGCTTTTTGAAATGTTGCCAGGTCGTTGTGATTGTCTCCAATTGAAGCACATTGTTCTCTTTTAATTTGAAGATACTCACACAGTTTTTCCAATCCAATGCCTTTATCCACGCCTTTGGCTGTGCATTCTAAAGCACTGTTTTCAGCTAATGTTAAAGTCATGTCTTCCTTTTTTAGAAAATCAATGGTATTTTGTCTTTCTTTTTTATTTCGATGATATAAATTAATTTTCTGAATTGGTTTTTCCATTTTTTGATATGTTTCTTCCATATGATCCACTAACGTAGAAATGTCTTTATACATAGATTGATATACTCCCATTCCATAAACAGAAGACCTCTCTACTTTTTCTTTTTCCAGGAAACAGTCATAATCTAATATATGCATCATAATATCTTGGCGATGACAAGCTTCAAATATTTTATGAACCAATGAAACAGACATACTCTTTTCATAAATGGTTTTCTTTTCTTTTATATCATAGACCAAAGCTCCATTAGTGGTAATCAAATAACGAACATTGTTTAAATGCTCAAACACGTCATAGCATTCTTTTAAACATCGACCCGTACAAATTACAATTTCCATGTCTTTTTCTTTTTGAATGGCTTCAATAACACCATTAGAAAGCGTTTTATTACTTTGTAGTAATGTTCCATCCATATCAATAGCTACTAGTTTATAATTCATTTTGAAATACCTCTTCAATTTCTTCTTTTGCAGCACAAATGCTACCTTGAATAGAATCTTTATTTCCTCCGCCTTTGACTTTAAAATGTTTCTTTAAAACATTGAGATATTGAATCGCATCGTCATGACTAAATAAAAGAAAACGATAGCCTTCTTCATTTTTAACAAATAAAGCAGCATAAGAATCAACCAGTGCATGGAGTTTTGATACACAATATTTTTGTGTTGCCATATCGATATTGTCTTCAAAAGCTAAAATGGAGGAAGTGGATTGTAAAGAATCAATCCATTGATCTATTTTTTCTTTTTTTAATTTTGAACACTCTTGTTTTAAAGTCTGATTTTCACGATAAAGTCGAAGTACACTGTTATAGGTTTCATTGATATGAGCTTTTAATAAAACAGATGTTTTCTGTGCTTCTTTAAATTTGATTTGATAATCTTGGATGGCTCTTTGACCACATAAAAAATATAAACGAGTGCCTCTTTTAAATTTCATGGCTTTGATGATTTTAAAGACCTGGACTTCAATGGTCGATTTCACATGAGGGGCACAACAAGCACATACATCAATGCCTTTGATTTCGACAATACGAATAGCTTCTTTGATTTCTTTTTTAAAACGATAAGAAATTTCTTCAATATTGTCTGGATATCCATATTGAATTTCAATATTTTGTAAAATTACTTCATTCACTTTTTGTTCCAACAAATTTAATTGATCTTCATTAAATGTTCCGTTATAATCGGCTGTCACTTCATCAATGCCTAAGTGAAAACCAATATTGTCATAGCCAAACAATTGATGAACCAAGCCAGATAAAATGTGTTCACCACTATGGTGTTGCATATTCATATAGCGAAATGAAAAATCAATGGTTCCTTTCACCATTCCTTCTAATTTTTCTTTTGTATAATGATGAATTTGACCATCCTGAATTTGTACATCCAAAACATCTACACCATTTAAAGTTCCTTTGTCACAGCTTTGTCCACCTTCTTCAGGGAAAAATAAAGTCTGATCTAAAAGAATGTCATAGCCTTTGGTACACGATGTACAAGAAAGGACTTGGGCAGTAAATTGTGTTTGATAGGGATAAATATCGTATAGTTTTTTAGTCATAATGTTTTCCTTTTGCTTCTTTAATATATTATAATTATCCACATGGAATATCAAATTTACTATGAAGAAAAACAAGATCATACGCTTATTATTTTAAAAATGATTGGACAAAGTCCTGTTGTATATATTCCATCAATGATTGAAGGAAAAAAGGTCACTGAAATTGGAGCGTATTGTTTTTCAAAAACAGAAATACAAAAGAATTGGAAGCATACAAAAGCCGTTGAAAATGGGACCATTTTATCTTTAAACTATATCGAAGAAGTGTATTGTCCCGATTCTATTACATCGATTCAAGCTTGTGCTTTTTATAATTGCCGAAAATTAAAAGCCATTCATATTCATGAAATTCAAGTACTTTCGCATGACGTATTTATGAATTGTTTATCTTTACATGATATTTATAGTTTTTCTATAGATTCAATGAAACCAATGCTATCGCAAATATCATGGAATATAACAGTTCATACTTCATCTTTTTCGATATTTTTTCCAGAATATTATGAAGTCTATAATGAAATTGGACCTGCTCATATTTTTGGTATTGAAATACAAGGAGAAGGATATCGCATGCGTCAGTGTTTTAAAAATAATTTATTTTTATTTGAAGAATATGATGCTTGTTTTGATAAATTAAAAAAAGAAGAAAAAAAAGAAGTGGCTTGTTTCGTGGCTTATATGCGTTTATTATTTCCAGAAAAAATACATGGAATAAAAGAATATGAAGACTTTATTATAGAAAATCAAGATATTTGTTTATCCTGGATAGATGCTTCGAGTTTTGATCGATTTAAAGATTATTTCAATCAGGATAGTATTTTATCTTTAATGGATACAAAGAAAGAGGATATTGAGTTAATTACCAAATGCATTGCTTATAATCGAATGCGTTTTAAAAAAAATAGATATAATTTCGAGGATTTATGAAACATATACAAACACAAAGAGAATGGGAACAAAATGTTTCTTTTCAAATCATTCAATATATTCAAAGCGAATTGTTTTTGGATTTGCCTTATATGTCCATTCCCATTCATGCACTTGAAATAAAAGACAATGAAAAGATTCATAATTTTGCCACAGATGGAATTTTTTTATACTATTCAATGGAACAAGTCTTACGATTATTTTCCAAAAATCCATTGTATTTAAATCGAAGCTTTTTACATAGTATTCTTCATTGTGTATTTTCACATCTATGGATTTGTAGTAACCGCAATATAGATTTATGGAATCTTGCATGTGATATTTGTGTGGAATATACCATTGATCATATGGAAAAGAAAAGCGTGAAACGAATTTTATCTTGGCTTAGAAAAAATCTATATGACAAATTAGAAAATGAAGCAGGGGTGTCGGCTAGTCAGATTTATTGTTTTTTATTAGACTTAGAGGATTCTCAAATTCAATCTTATGTCAAAGAATTTATTTGTGATGATCATCGGTATTGGCCAAAGACAAAAGAAGAAGCCATGTCACCTTCTTGTCAGTCTGTTCAAAGAAAATGGAATCAAATTGCCAGTGAAGCGTCTTTATCTTCTCTTCAACAAGGAAATCAGGAAAGTGATGTAAAAGGTTCTTTTTCCTGGCAAATTCGTGTGCAAAAGTCTACAAGAAATTATAAAGAGTTTTTAAAGAAGTTTATGGTTATAAAGGAAGAAAGAAAAATTAATGAAGATGAATTTGATTTGTCTTATTATTCATATGGACTTCGTTTATATGAGAATTTGCCTTTAATTGAGCCATTAGAAACCAAAGAAGAAAAGAAAATACAGGAAATTGTGATTGTACTGGATACGTCGTATTCGACGAATGGATTATTACTTGAAAATTTCTTAAAAGAAACCTTTGCGATTTTTCATTCAAATGTATTTTTTTCTAAGAGTTGTATTCATTTAATTCAATGTGACAACCAAATCCAGAAACATGAAAAAATACATAATGAAAAGGAAATGGAAGAAGTATTGAATCATTTTAAAGTACATGGCGGAAATGGAACCGATTTTCGAGTTGTTTTTTCTTATATTGAACAATGCCAAAAAGAAGGAACTTGTAAAGACATAGCTGGGTTATTGTATTTTACAGATGGACTTGGTATCTATCCTAAAAACCGGCCAAAGTATCCATGTGCCTTCTTGTTTTTAGATGACTATGATGAAAAGAAAGTACCTGTCTGGGCTATGCGAATTAAACTAGATCCAGTCGAGTTTATGGGAGAAGTAAAATGAATATTCAACAAGCAAAATTAGAAATAAAACATACGGTACAAGCGTATCTGCAAAAAGATGAAGATGGAAACTATGTCATTCCTTCTATTCGTCAGCGCCCAATTTTATTGATTGGGCCACCGGGAATTGGGAAAACACAGATTATGGAACAAATTGCCAGGGAATGCCAAATTGGATTGGTAAGCTATACCATTACCCATCACACAAGACAAAGTGCCGTTGGTTTGCCTTTTATTTCAAAAGAAGAATTTAATGGAAAAGAATATACAGTCACTGAATATACAATGAGTGAAATTATTGCCAGTATATATCAAAAAATGAAAGATACAGGTGTTAAAGAAGGGATTTTATTTATCGATGAAATCAATTGTGTATCGGAGACTTTAGCACCAACTATGCTGCAGTTTCTACAAGGAAAAACATTTGGAAATCAACCGGTTCCTAAGGGCTGGATTATTGCAGGGGCTGGAAATCCAAGTGAATATAATAAATCGGTTCGTGAATTTGATATGGTGACTTTGGATCGTGTTCGATATTTAGATGTGCAACAAGATTATTATGCCTGGAAAGAATATGCCAGTAATCATGGGATTCATCCTTGTATTTTGGGATACCTGGAATTAAAGCCTTCTCATTTTTATTGCGTAGAAAATGATATAGATGGTTTAAAATTTGTCACGGCTCGTGGATGGGAAGATTTATCGCATTTAATCAAGAGTTATGAATCTTTACATTTTTCAATCACAAAAGATATTATTTATGAATATCTTCATCATGATGAAATCAGTGAAGATATGGCTTCTTATTATTTATTGTTTAAAAAATACCAGGAAAGTTATGGTATTGAAGATATTTTAAATGGAAAAATCACTTCAAAACATTATGCCCGTGTTTTTGATGCAGCTTTTGATGAAAGATTGGCTGTTGTTAATTTATTGTTAGATGGATTGAAACAAAGAGTTGAAAAATTTGATGAAATGCAATCGTTCTTGGATTTCTGGTTTTCTTTTTTAAAGGAATTTAAACAAAAAGAAAATACATTTTCTATGTATCATCAAATGCTTCAAGAAAAAATGAATTTTTTTCAGGTTTCATTTCAACAAGAAAAAATAGATATTCATGAATTGTCTTTAAAAAAGAAGTGGATACAAAGAATGAATGGGTCTTTTTTGAATGAAGATGTTTTTGAAGATGCAAAAAAAGAGTTTAAAAAAGTTCAAAATGAATTTGAAATTCTAGAAAATCAATTACTAGATTCGATTCATTCTTGTTTTGAATTTCTATCCAATGCCTTCAATCAAGGACAAGAAATGGTTGTTTTTGTGACGGGTCTTTCTCTTCATTCTAAGTTAGCTTATTTTTTAGCAGAACATGAAGTAAAAGCTTATGATGAATATAAAGATGTTTTACTTCTTTCAAAAAGAAAACAAGAGTTATTAGACATTCTAAATCATTCGGATGTAGAATAAAGATATGTATAAAGTATTGATTGTAGAAGATGATGTTGTCATTGCAACGAAATTAAAAGAATTTTTAGAGTCCTGGAGTTATGAGGTAAAAATTGTTGAGGATTTCACAAAAGTATTTATTCAATTCTGTACTTGGAATCCGCATTTGGTTTTAATGGATGTAACGCTTCCTTTTTATAATGGCTATTACTGGACACAACAAATTCGGAAACAATCCAATTGTCTAATTTTATTTTTGAGCTCAGCCAGTGACAATATGAATATGGTTATGGCATTGGATCAGGGAGCCGATGATTATATTGTCAAGCCATTTGATTTTCAGTTATTAGCTTATCGCATTAAAGCATTATTGAGACGTTGTTATGATTTTGTGGAATCGAGTGTTTTAGAGCATAAGGGTGTGAGTTTTTCAATGGATCAGTTAATGGTTCGTTATCAAAATCAATCGATTGAATTAACAAAAAATGAGGGGCGTATTTTGTGTTGTTTAATGGAACATAAAAATCAAATTGTGAAGCGGGAAGACTTAATGGAATATTTGTGGAAAACGGATTTTTATGTGGATGAAAATACATTAAATGTGAATGTGAATCGTCTTCGAAAGAAACTGGAAAAAATTAATGTATTTGATTTTATTGTGACAAAAAAGGGATTGGGGTATATGGTATGAAATATCTACAGGATCATTTCTTTGTCTTTTTTGAAATTCTGTTTGGATTGATTATTTTGTTTGTTGTTTTTTATTTATATCGACTTCCATTTGAAGCTTTTATGTATTTGTTTTTGATTTTTTTTATGGAATTGATTTTAGTGGGTATTTATGATTTTTCGAAATATAGAAAAAAAGTAAATGATATTCATCAATTAAAAGATGCAGATACTTTATGCATTCAAAGTGCAACGAATTTAGAAAAAGAGTGTTTGAATTCTTTTTTAGTTCGGGAACAACATTTAAAAAAAGAAAAAGAAGAATTAAAGGAGCAATTAAATGCCATTGAGCAATATTATATGATTTGGACACATCAAATGAAATTGCCCATTGCGGCCATGAAACTGTTATTGGAAAGTGATGAAATTGATAAAGAAGCTTGTAAGTCTCAACTTTTAAGAATGGATCAAAATACAGATATGGTCTTGGCGTTTATTCGAATGAATAGTGAACAAAGTGATTATTTATTTCAGTTTTATGATTTAGATGACATGATTCGACAAGCCATTCGTTATTTTGCCCATGAATGTATTTTGATTAATCTTTCGATGGATTTTGAATCCACACATAAAAGTATTTTAACCGATGAAAAATGGTTTGTGTTTGTGTTGGAACAAATATTATCCAATGCGATTAAGTATTCATTCAAAAATGGATGCATTCATATATATTTTGAAAAAGATTCTTTAGTAATTGAAGATCATGGATGTGGTATAGATGCCAGTGATTTGCCTCGTATCTTTGAAAAAGGTTTTACGGGTTATAATGGTCGAATGGATAAAAAAGCCAGTGGATTGGGTTTGTTTCTTTGTAAAGGTATCTGTGATTCTTTGTCACATCAGATTTCGATTGATTCGAAAGTGAATCAGGGAACAAGAGTCTATATTACATTTTTGTTAGATAGTTGTAAGGAAAATCGATAGTTGAAATAACTATCTTTTTTTAAACTATAGACAAGGGTAAGGAGGCAAATTATGACAATTTTAGAAGCTCGAAATTTAAAAAAAATATATTCTTCTCGTTTTTCAAATGTCAGTGTACAAGCATTGTCGAATGTGAATTTCAGTGTTGAAAAAGGAGAATTTGTAGCCATCATGGGAGAATCTGGCTCAGGAAAGACAACGTTATTGAATTTATTGGCGACTTTGGATAAACCAACAAGTGGGAAAGTCAATTTAAATGGTAAAGATATTACGACTTTATCCAGTAAAGAAGTTGCATCTTTTCGTCGTCACCATTTAGGATTTGTATTTCAGGATTTTAATTTGCTGGATACATTTTCAAATCGAGATAATATCTTACTTCCATTGGTTTTAAACAATGAAAAAATTTCGGATATGGAAACAAAATTAAATGAAGTAGCGACTTCTTTGGGTATTATTTCGTTATTGAATAAGTTTCCCTATGAAATTTCTGGAGGACAAAAACAAAGAGTGGCATTGGCAAGGGCTTTGATTACCCATCCTGAATTGATCTTAGCCGATGAACCAACTGGAGCTCTTGATTCTAAGTCAACGAAAGATTTATTGCATTTATTTACACAGATTCATCAGAATGGTCAAACCATTTTAATGGTTACGCATTCAATTTTGGCTGCCAGCTATGCTTCTCGTGTTTTATTTATTCGAGATGGAATGGTGTTTCATCAAATTTATAAAGCCAATAAATCCAATGAAGAAATGTATCAAAGTATTTCAGATACATTGACTTTAATGAGTACAGGTGGTGGTCTTCGTGTTTAGAAAACTGGCATGGGCCAATATCAAAAACAATAAACGATATTATATTCCTTATATTGTTTCATGTGTCTTTTCCATTGTGATGTTTTATACAGTAACGTCTTTGGCATTGAATCCCAATCTCTATAAAATGCGCGGTGGAATGGATATGCAGCTTATGTTGAGACTGGGAATCTTTGTAGTGGCTTTGTTTTCTATTATTTTTATTTTTTATATCAATAGTTTTTTAATGAAACAAAGAACAAAAGAATTTGGTTTATTCAATATTCTGGGCTTGGAAAAAAAGCATATTGATATCATTGTGTTTTATGAAACCTTCATGACATCTGTTTTTTGTCTGGTGTTAGGCATTGTCTTTGGTGTTTTATTGGATAAAGGCATGTATTTATTGATTTTAAATGTCTTTCATATGGAAATTCAATTTGGTTTTTATATTTCAATTGATGGAATTATATATTCATTGATTTTATTTAGTTGTATTTTTTTGGCCGCGTATTTTTGGAGTGTCATTCGAATTCAGATACTGAATCCAGTGGAATTAATGAGTGAAGGACAAAAAGGACAGAAAGAACCCAAAAATAAATGGATCTTGGCTTTACTGGGATTGATTTGTCTTGGGAGTGGGTATTATCTTGCTTTATGGGTTAAAAATCCATTATCGGCTTTTTTGTTTTTCTTTGTGGCTGTGATTTTAGTTGTGATTGGAACGTATTGTTTATTTACATTTGGAAGCATTACACTATTAAAATTATTAGAAAAAAACAAAACATTTTATTATAAGACGAGACACTTTATTAATATATCGAATATGAAATATCGAATGAATCAAAATGGAGTGGGATTGGCGAATATTTGTATTTTGTCAACCATGATTTTAGTGGCTCTTTCGACTACCATTAGTTTATGGACAGGTTTTCAAGATAATTTAAATCGAAAATTTCCATATGATATTTCCATTCGAGATGACATAAATTATCCAGAGTTAAAAGAAGTTTTATATGAAAATTGTCCTTATATTACAGATATCAATCAAATGCAGTATTTAAGTTTTAGTGCTGAACAAAATCATCAGTCTTTTAATATGGTAATTGATGATAGTACTGTAGATTATGGAAAACTTGTTTATTTGGTTTTTATTGATCAAGACATGTATCATCAGTTTACAGGAAAAGAAGTGAATTTGAAAAAGGGAGAGATTTTACTGCAAGGAAAAGGCAATTTTGATTCCATTCAAGTACAGGATATGTTTTTTAAGGTGAAAGGAAAATGTGAAGAATCATTGTCTTCAATGACAACCATGACTTCAGTGGATTCGTATAGTATTGTCTTAGATTCACAGCAAACTTTACAAGAAGTCTTAAAAATGAATGAGTTGTATTATAAGGATCACGCTTCTAGTTTATCGAATATGGTTTTTCTGAATTTAGAAGAAAATATTAATAAATATGAAGTGGAAATGAATTTATATAGTGTATTAAGTCAAAACGAGGTTTATGTTCAATTTGAGGGAAAAGAAATAGTGGAACAAACGCTTCGTGCTTTCTATGTGGGTTTCTTGTTTATTGGTGTTTTTATCAGTGCTTTATTTATGGTGGCAACTGTTTTAATTATGTACTATAAACAAATTAGTGAAGGTCTACAAGATAAAAATCGTTTTGAAGTGATGCGTAAAGTAGGTTTAGATGAAGAAGATATTAAAAAGACCATTAATTCTCAGATTTTAATGTTGTTTTTCTTGCCACTAGTTATGACAGGACTTCACTTGGCTTTTGCTTTTCCAATGATCAGTAAGTTATTGATTTTAATGCAGATGAATAATACAGAATTATATATTCAAGTGACATTGATTACGTTTTGTATTTTTAGTCTGGTTTATATTTTCATGTATATTCAAACATCTAGAGTCTATTATCGTATTGTTCATCAGGAGTAGAATTTCTGCTCCTTTTTTTTAAAAAAAGAATGTGTATTGCGATAAAATGAGTATAATATAACTGTTAAACACAAGGGAGGAACAATATGAGTGGTTTTTTTGGAGTGGCTTCAAAAGAGAGTTGTTTATTTGATTTGTATTTTGGAACCGATTATCATTCACATTTAGGTACTAGACGTGCTGGATTGGCTACATATGGAGAAAATGGATTTAGAAAGTCAATTCATAACATTGAGAATTCACCTTTTCGTACGAAGTTTGAACATGATTTAGATGGATTGGAAGGGAAAATGGGAATTGGGTGTATTTCTGATTTTGAAGCACAACCAATTTTGATTCGTTCGATTCATGGAACATATGCGATTACGACAACGAGTAAAATTAATAATGCGAAAGAAATTACAGAGGAAATATTAAAAAACAAGGCGCATTTCTTTGAAATGAGCAATGGAGAAATTAATTCCACGGAATTAGTGGCGGCTTTAATTAATCAAAAAGAAAATTTGATTGAAGGAATTCAATATGCTTTAGATACAATTGATGGATCTTTATCATTGATGTTGCTGACACCAAAAGGAATTTATGCGGCACGTGATAAAATGGGTCGTACACCAGTGATTCTTGGAAAGAAAGAGGATTCTCGATGTGCTACATTTGAAAGTTTTGCGTTTTTAAATTTAGGCTATGAATTGGATCGTGAATTAGGTCCTGGAGAAATTGTTTTCTTTAATGAAAAGGAATGTCGTACTTTAGTGCAGCCAGGAAAAGACATGAAAATTTGTACGTTCCTCTGGGTATATTATGGATATCCTTCCGCTACTTATGAAGGCGTTAACGTAGAAGAAATGCGCTATAATTGTGGTAAATTACTGGCTCGACGCGACAAAGGACTGGATGTGGATGTGATTGCTGGGGTTCCAGATTCTGGAACAGCTCATGCGGTTGGGTATGCCAATGAAATTGGAATACCATTTTCAAGACCATTTATCAAATATACACCAACTTGGCCTCGTTCTTTTATGCCAACAATTCAAACAAAACGTAATTTAATTGCGAAAATGAAATTGATTCCCGTGCATGAATTAATTGAAGGGAAGAAATTATTATTGATTGATGATTCCATTGTTCGTGGAACACAGTTAAGAGAAACAACAGAATTTTTATATGAAAGTGGAGCTAAGGAAGTGCATATTCGTCCAGCTTGTCCGCCTTTATTATTTGGTTGTAAATACTTGAATTTTTCTCGTTCGAATTCAGAAATGGAATTGATTACGCGTCGTGTGATTAATGAAATTGAGGGAGAAGAAAATGTCACAATGGAGTTGTTGCAGGAATATGCTAATCCAGATAGTGAAAAATATCAATTAATGATTGATAAGATTTGTGAAAAATTGAAATTCACTTCGCTTCGTTATCATCGATTGGATGATATGCTGGATTCTGTGGGTATTGATCATTGTAAATTGTGTACATATTGCTGGAATGGAAAAGAATAAAGAACGCTTAGATGCGTTCTTTTTTTAGATTAGAGGTTGAACAAAAAGTTGAATAAGAACAAAAAAGGATAGAATCGCAATGATAATAGAAGGAACTAAAGATTTTGATTGTTCTCTTTGAGATAGTTCACTTTCTATTCTGGCATGTTTTGGATTGTTTTCCTGATAATAAATTATGACTTGTTCAGGAATTTGTGTACTTTGGTCACATGTATTAATTTCATAGAAGCAAGGACAAATATATGTTTTTTGTTTTACTTGAAATTGATAAGTGGCTTTATAAACAGTATAAGTTTCTTGTTCTTTTAGTATATGTTTTTTGATAGTAACAGTTTTGAGTGTTCCTTTCGTTTGAAATTGAGAAGGAATTTCTTTTTCATTTTTTTCTTCTTGTTTTGATAAAACAATTAAGCTGGCAATAAAAATACCAAAACTGATAAAAAATATAAATACGATTTTCATAGTTTTATTCCAAATATAAGTTTAAATCAACATTCGTTGCAATGCCATCAATTTGACCAGAATTTGAGTATTGCCACATTTTAAAGTGAACGCTTAAATCTGGTTTTTCAATATAAGCAGCATACCAAATGTCTTGTTTCTTGATTTGATCTAAATCCAATTCATTTTCAAGCCAGTGTTTATTTCCATAAATCATGGAATCATAGCCTGCTTTTTCAATTTGTGAACAAAATTCCAACGCAAAATTTGTTCTTTGTTCTTTTGTTAATTCTGAAATGCGATCATCTTTTTGATAGCTTTCCATGTCATAACAAACAGGAAATTGAAGTGGATAGTCTTTAATTAAGTTTAAAACAAATTCAACTTCTTCTTGAATTTCTTTTTCACTGATGGCAGTGCTATAAAAATAAACGCCGACTTCAATGTCATTTTCTAAAGCACCTTCTATATTTTGTTTAAAAGTAGAGTCTTCATATAAAATGCCTTCTGTAGCACCTCGATATCCACAACGAATAATCGCAAAGTCAATTCCACTTTCTTTTACTTTTGCCCAGTCAATGTCTCTTTGAAACGAAGAAACGTCAATACCTGTTTTTGTGGTATAGAGATTGTTGTCTAATGTCATATAACCGTTTTCATTGATTTGAAAAGAATCAGGATTTAAAATAACTGTATTTTTTGTGATGAATCGATAAAGGCCAAAGGCAATAAAAACAAGGAGCCATAAAATCAATAAAAAACCTAAAATAAGAATGAGATATCGATGCCATAGAATTTTTCTTTTCTTTTTCATAATTATAATTCTAACAAAAATAAAAAGATTATCAATGAAGATAATCTTAGTGATGGAATAAACGAATTTTTGTGAATGCCATTGCCATTCCATATTTATTGCAGACTTCAATGACATTGTCATCACGAACCGATCCACCAGGTTGGGCAATGTATTTAACACCGGATTTATGGGCTCTTTCAATGTTGTCTCCAAATGGGAAGAAAGCATCCGATCCTAAAGCTACATCCTGCATTTGATCTAACCATGCTCGTTTTTCTTCTTTTGTGAAAACAGCTGGTTTTTCTGTAAAGACTTTTTCCCATTGTCCATCGGCTAATACATCCATATATTCTTCACCAATATAGACATCAATGGCATTGTCTCGATCTGCACGACGAATCTTTTCTTTAAAAGGAAGATTCAATACTTGAGGCGCCTGGCGAAGGAACCAGTTATCGGCTTTTTGTCCAGCTAAACGTGTACAGTGAACACGAGATTGTTGTCCGGCTCCAATTCCAATGGCTTGTCCATCTTTGGCATAACAAACTGAATTAGATTGTGTATATTTTAATGTGATTAGAGCAATCATTAAATCGATTTTTGCGGATTCTGGAATGTCTTTGTTGTCAGTCACAACATCGTTTAACAGGTCTTTATTGATTTCAAGGTTGTTACGTCCTTGTTCAAATGTGATTCCAAATACTTCTTTATGTTCTAATGGTTCAGGAACATAGTTTTCATCAATTTGAAGAATACAATAGTTTCCGTTTTTCTTTTGTTTTAAGATTTCTAAAGCTTCTGGGCTATAGCCAGGAGCAATCACTCCATCGGAAACTTCTCTTTTAATCAACAATGCCGTTGATTCGTCACATGGATCCGATAATGAAATAAAGTCTCCAAAGGAAGACATACGATCGGCTCCACGAGCACGTGCATAGGCACAAGCTAAAGGTGATAAATCTTTTAAGTCATCTACCCAATAAATTTTCTTTAAAACATCACTCATTTCCAGTCCAACAGCAGCTCCTGCTGGTGATACGTGTTTAAAAGAAGTGGCAGCAGGAAGTCCAGTAGCTTGTTTTAATTCCTTAACAAGTTGCCATCCATTTAATCCGTCTAATAAATTAATATAACCTGGTTTTCCATTTAATACAGTAATTGGTAATTCATTTCCATCGTTCATATAAACTCTAGATGGTTTTTGATTTGGATTGCATCCATATTTTAATTGCAGTTCTTTCATGTCAGTCTCCTTTACGCAAGGAAATTATAAACCAATTTCTTTTTAAAGTCGAATTGAAAAGCGGATTCGATGATAAATCCAGTGAAAGATGAATAAATTCAATAGAAATTTCAGAAAAGTAAAGGGGACATTAAAAATTAAAAGTGCTTGTGAAATGGAGTGAATCGATGGAAGAATGAGTTGGTACATCGATAAAATGGAGGAAGAAGTGAATCCGATTTTATAATATAAGGGATAAATGATCCATAAATTGGAAAAATAGCTCATCATACAAACAAAAACAATACCAGAAATAATGGCTCCTTTTTTTGAACGGGAATAAAGAGCTCCGTATACAAGTAGAAACGAAGCTCCTAAAATAAAATTTGAAAATTCCCCAATCCATCCACTTTGTGAAATCAATAAATGCAGGATGTTCTTACAAAAACAGACTAAGATTCCCAGAAAGGGTCCATAAAGTGTTGTGACAATGATTTGAGGAACATCCGAAAAATCGAATTTTAAAAAAGATGGTACAAAAGGAATTGAAATTTCCATGTATTGTAAAAGAATCGCAAGGGCTAAGCAAAAAGCAGCGAATGTGATTTTTTTATTGTTGATCATATTGTTTTACTTTTATTTCCTTTGATTCAAAATCAATAAAAATCTGATATGCATAGTTATCGGAGCTTGTATCCCAGATTTCTACGAATTTTGGATTCACTTCAATTATAATTTCACTGTCTTCATGGGAATATTTATTATAGCTTCCCCATAAATATTTTTTATAAAGTGTTTCAAATTTACGATCAGGTTCATCGACAACAAGCCCTTTGTTTTCACAAATACCTTCAATTTGTACGCCGCTCCAGCAAAGCGCAACTCTTGGATTTTGAAATAATTGCTGAGTTTTACGAAAGTTTTTATCGGTTTTAAAATATACTTTATTGTCATAGAATAAACAAGATACGTTTCGGACCATTGGATAATTATCAACACAACTAGCCAATGCCATGATTTTCCAGTCGCCTAATTTTTCAAACATAATGTTGACGGCTTGTTCAAATGTTAAGTTTTTATCGATACTAAATTGCATATATTACTCCTGTATAAAATGTTTAATGGGTTTTGATATTTTTTTATATAAAAAGAAACAAAGAATGCTGGTAGTGATTCGAGATATAAAGTTAAAGGGAATCACAGAGAAAGCCACAAAAGTGAGTTTATTGGCAATCAGTGGATTGACTGCAGCACAAATAGCTAAAATCTGATCCCAGCTCATGCCGTATAAATAAATATAGGCTGGAAAGATTAAATATAGGTTTGTGAATATCGCAATGATAATACTTAAAATTGTTCCTATGCTTAGTCCTATAATAGCACCTTTTTTTGTTCGGTGTTTGCGATAATATAGAATGGCAGGTAGTACATAGGCACAGCTTAATAAAAAGTTTTGGATTTCACCTGTAAACATGGAAGAGGTTCCTTTAAAGGCCAAAATCAATCCCAGTTTAATGACAATGATTTCAATGGCACCAATGGGTCCTAAAATAAATCCGCCAATGATTTCTGGTAAAGCAGAAAAGTCAAAATTCGCAAATGGTGATAGAACGGGAACGTTAAAGCTAAAGAATTGCAGTACAAAGGCAACAGCTCCCATAATGGCGGCCATAGTAATGACACGTACTTTTGATGTTTTCATTTTATTCCTCCTTGATTTCGAAAAGCTAATGGACGCCTTAGAAATTAAAAAAGTGTGCTAAAAAGGGGCACACTTAAAAATCAGAAGAATATCTGTCTTTTCTCATCCGGACTATAACCGTCGGTTTCTGAATTTCACAGAATCGGCCTTAAAAAAGGTTCATGGACTATACCATCGGTAGAGAATTTCACTCTGCCCCAAAGACGTTTGATTAACTTTACATTTGTTAGTGTAAAACAAAGTTATAAAATTGTCAATGATGACAAAATCAAGACTGAGTATTCCATTTTTGTTTGTTTTTGTGTTTTTATGTTTATAATGAAGGTACAAAACAACAAAAAACAGAAAGAAGGGAAAGAAGATGGTTCCACCATAATAGGAAAGAGGATATCGCAAAATAAATGGAATAAAAAATATTGAAAATGAAAAATCTTATGTAAAGTGAACAAATCACAAAATAATATAAAAATTCCAAAAATAATAAATAATAATACAATTGAATATGACAAGGAAAAGGGTCCTTGTCTTTTTATTTGAATATCTGCGATTATGAGATACAGTATCAGAAAATGGAATTCAGAGATGGAATAGTTGTTCAATTTAATGGATGCATATATAAAATAAAATGTTATAATTTTTCATATGAATGGTTTAGTTGGAAAGATACAGAGGTTTTCTACAAAAGATGGGCCTGGAATTCGTACAACTGTATTTATGGTGGGTTGTAATTTAAGATGTAAATGGTGTGCCAATCCAGAGTGGATGTTACCTGGAAAGAAAACGTTGTATCATAAAGAAAAGTGTAAACATTGCGGGTGTTGTTTATCCTATGAAGGCATTCACATTCAAGAAGTGGGTGTACAAATTGATCGAAGTGTTTGTAGATCTTTACATGAACTTGAAAATATTTGTCCCTTTGATGCGTATGAAAACATTGGACAAGAAATGAGTGCACAGGAATTAGTGGATGAATTATTAAAGGATATAGATTTTTTTAAACAAAGTCATGGCGGTGTCACTTTTTCGGGAGGAGATCCTTTATTGCAGGCTGATTTTGTTTTGGAATGTACAAAGCTTTTACATGAACATCATATCCATGTTTGTCTGGATACAGCAGGGGCTTGTCAGTATCATGAAGTTTTAGATGAAGTGGATTTGATTTTATTGGATATTAAGGCATTTGATGCACAAATGCATAAAGAATGTACAGGAATAGATAATCAATTGATTTTAGAAAACGCGAAAAAGATTAAAAAGCCAATGATTATTCGAATGATTCTTGTACCGGATTGCAACGATGATTTAATGGATATTCAAAAGCGAATTGATTTTGTGAAAAATACGTCTTGTATTCAAATTGATTTTTTGAAATATCATATTTTAGGTGTTTCAAAATATGAGCAACTTGGTTTAGTATATCCTTGTCATACAAAAGAATTGAATGATAATATCCTTCAGGAAGCAATACATTATGCACAAAAACAAAACATAAAAACAACAATAGGTGGATCGTAAGAATCCATTTTTAATTGTAAAAAAAGCTTTTGAATGAAATCAAAAGCTTTGTATTTTATAGTTCTTTTCCTGTTAACAATTGATAGGCTTGTAGATATTTTTCAATTGTTTTTTGTGTGATATCTTCTGGTAAAGTCCAGTCATTTCCTGGATTGGCTTTTAGCCAGTCACGGGCAAATTGTTTATCAAAAGAAGGTTGAGATTGACCTGGTTGATATCCTTGTGCTGGCCAGAAACGAGATGAATCAGGTGTTAACATTTCATCTCCTAAAACCAGATTTCCATTTTCATCCAATCCAAATTCAAATTTTGTATCGGCAATGATGATTCCACGACTCAATGCATAATCTGCACATTTTTTATATAAAGCAAGAGTGGCTTCTTTTAATTGTGTCGCATAGAATTCCCCTTTTCCTGGGAAATATTTTTCCAAGTGAGCTATGCTTTGTTCAAAAGAAATATTTTCATCGTGATCTCCGATTTCAGCTTTTGTACTTGGTGTATAAATTGGCTCAGGTAATTTTTGTGATTCTTGTAATCCTTCAGGTAGTTTGATACCACATACAGTTCCATCTTTTTGATAGCTGGCCCATCCACTTCCTGTAATATATCCACGTACGATGCATTCAATTGGCAACATTTCCAGTTTTTTACACATCATAGAATTTCCATCAAATTTTTCTTGTTGGAAAAATTCAGGCATATCTTTTACATCGACACTAATCATGTGATTTGGAATGATATCTTTAGTCATGTCAAACCAAAATTTTGACATTTGTGTTAATACAGTTCCTTTTTTCTTGATATTGTTGTGTAAAATGACATCAAAGCAGCTAATACGATCGGTAGCAACCATAATTAAGCTATCGCCATTGTCATAAATTTCACGTACTTTTCCTTCTTTAATTGGTTTCATGTATTGATTTCCTCCCATACCGTATTTATTATATAAGAAATTAGTAAAAAAAGTTACAAAAAAAGTGTAAAATAAAAAAGAATATGAGAGGGACACTATGAATCGAGAAGAATTAGAAGCAACTTCATTGGTGGAGTTGCGAATTCAGGCAAAAGAAAAAGGCATTAAAAATGTTTCTGCGATGCGTAAAGCAGAAGTAATAGATATTTTATTGTCATTGGATTCCAAAGAAAAAGAAGACAATGAATCCATGGCTTATGGAATTTTAGAAGTCATGGACGGATATGGATTTATTCGTTGTGATAATTATTTGACAGGGGAAAACGATGTCTATGTATCGGCTTCACAAATTCGTCGTTTTCGTTTAAAAACGGGGGATATGTTGTTAGGAAAGATGCGTGAAAAAAGTGCAACTGAAAAATATGGAGCGCTTTTACGAATTAATTCCGTGAATGGTATTGACCCAGAAATTGCCAAAAATCGACGGGCTTTTGAAGATTTAACGCCTATTTTTCCCAATGAAAGAATTAAATGCGATGTCAGTCAGAAAATGTCTATGCGTATTTTAGATTTACTGGCACCTATTGGAAAAGGACAAAGAGGAATGATTGTTTCGCCTCCAAAAGCTGGTAAAACAACGTTATTAAAGGATGTGGCTTTAAGTGTTCAGAAATCAAATCCAGAAATGCATTTAATTATTTTATTGATTGATGAGCGTCCAGAAGAAGTGACGGATATTAAAGAAACGGTTATGGGAAAAAATGTAGAAGTGATTTATTCAACTTTTGATGAACAACCAGAGCGTCATAAAAAAGTATCGGAAATGGTTATTGAACGAGCAAAGAGACTCGTAGAAATGGGACAAGATGTCATGATTTTACTGGATTCGATTACGCGTTTAGCTCGTGCTTATAATTTAACGGTAACAGGAAGTGGAAGAACATTAAGTGGTGGATTGGATCCAGCTTCTTTATATATGCCTAAGCGATTCTTTGGAGCAGCTCGTAACACAAGAGAACAAGGAAGTTTAACAATATTGGCGACGGCTTTAGTGGATACAGGGTCTAAAATGGATGATGTTGTCTATGAAGAATTCAAGGGAACAGGGAATATGGAACTGGTCTTGAGTCGTAAGTTACAGGAAAGAAGAGTGTTCCCGGCTATTGATGTTGTTAAATCGAGTACGCGAAGAGAGGATCTTCTATTAACTAAAGAAGAATTAGAAGCGATTACGATCATTCGAAAGAGTTTAAATGGTTTAAGACAAGAAGAAGCAATTGAGAATTTAATTGATTTATTTGCACGGACTCGAAGCAATGAGGAACTGGTTTCGTTTATTCGCTATAAAAATTCATTAACAATTTAAGGACGATGGGATATCGTCCTTTTATGTACGACAGGCAGTCGTGCTTATAGTTGATAGTAGCTTACTAACTATCAACTGT